>JBAXOH010000156.1:0-1501 GCA_037133335.1 bacterium | reverse complement strand
ATAGCAAGCCAGTAGAAATAAGACCACCCGGGCGGTGTCACCCCGGTGATGCCGATGGCGTGCGCCAGTTGACCGTGCAGAAAGGAGGAATAACTGAGAATGCCGGCTATCAGCAGCAGTTCGACCGCCACCCGCCCCGATTCCTCCAGCGGCTGACGCACCGTGGTCAAACCGATGAACTCGGCGACTTTTCCATTTCGCTCGCCGGTCAACATAATATTTTAAACGCTTTGGCCGTTATCGCTACCGGCATTGAATTGAACATTGAGTTATTTAAAATTAGAAAATACCTGGAAGAATTTACGGGCGCGGCGCGGCGGATGCAGATACTCGGCGAATTCCGGGGCGCGACCATAATTGATGATTACGCTCATCATCCCACGGAGATAAAAGCCACCATTTCAGCTGTTAGGCAAAAATATGGCAAGAGGAAATTAATCGTGGCTTTTCATCCGCATACTTTTAGCCGCACTAAAGCCTTGTTTAATGATTTCGTAAAAAGTTTTGTCGATGCTGATGAACTGATTATTTTAGACATCTATGGCTCGGCGCGGGAAAAAAAGGGCGGGGCGCATAGTCGTGATTTGGCCGAGCAAATAAAAATTACATCCGCCAGCCGGCGGAACGAATTACGAATTAAACAGGATGTGAAATATATTCCAACCCTGAAAGATTGTCAAGAATATTTACGAGAGCATCTTGAGAGAAATGATGTGGTGGTTTTAATGGGTGCCGGAGATATTTTCAGGGTGGGGGAGAATCTTATAGCCCATAACTCGTAACTCGCAACTCATAACTCAAAATGCCATAAGAATAGAGCCATTTGGCTAAATTATGCCAAGTGGCTTTTTTATTGTATTTTTGCTAAAATAAATCTCGTAACTCCTAAATTTCGCATTTTTAGTTGCGAGTTATGAGTTGTGAGTTACGAGATCTGTATGATAGCTAAAATCATTGCCAATATTTTATTCATTATTACGCTGGGTATAGCGCAAATATCGTTTATCAGCGGTTTACCCGGAGCATTCAGCGACCTAAACCTGGTCTTAGTGGTCTTAGTTTTTATTTTGGGTTTTGGCAGTTTTAACCTGGCGATCTTATGGTCGTTCGGCATCGGCCTGATGCTGGAAATTTTTTTCTTTTTGCCGTTCGGCGCCTATCTTATCAGTTTGATTTTCATGATCATTGTCGCCAATTTATTATTGAATTATTTTTTCACCAACCGTTCGCTCTATTCATTTTTAGCTTTAATCGCTTTGACCACCGCGGCCTATGAATTAATAATTAATTTTTTGACCTGGATTTTTTCGACCGAGAATAAATTATTTTTTATGGCCGATTCGGGTTTTTGGCTTTTAACTTTAAAGCAAATCGTCTTGAATTTATTATTGACTTTTATTATTTATTATTTGGTTCATTTTTTCGGCCGGAATTTAAAGCCGGTATTTTTGGTAAAAAATAAAAAATAATCGTTATAGAATATGCGCGTCTGGCCGTTGGT
>JBAXOH010000155.1:0-1514 GCA_037133335.1 bacterium | reverse complement strand
ATAAAATAGACACGCCGATTATCATGCTAACGGCTAAAGACACGACCGTGGATCGAGTGAGCGGCTTAGACGCCGGCGCCGATGATTATCTGACTAAACCTTTCGCTTTTGAAGAGCTCTTGGCCAGAATGAGAGCCTTATTAAGGCGGGAAAAAATCTTCAAATCTTCAATCTTAAAAATCGCCGACCTGGAGTTAAATCCGACCACCCACGAAGTAAGCCGCGGCAATAAAGTCATCAACTTATCAAGCAAAGAATACCGCCTGCTTGACTATATGATGCGCCGGCCCAGCCATATCTGTACCAGGATTATGATCGGCGAACATATCTGGGGCTATAATTTTGTTGATCAATCCAATATCATTGATGTCTATGTTAGTTACTTAAGAAAAAAGGTTGACTCGGGTTTCCGGCAAAAACTAATTCATACTGTCCGGGATGTCGGTTATAAAATTCAGGATAAAACCCTGGCGAAATAATCTTAACCATATGCTGTCTCTCGGCCGCCTGTTCAGTAAAAAACAGGGAAACCTAAAAAACTTATTGTCGGAAAACTTTAAAGAAGTTTTGCTGTATTTAAAACATAACAGCCAAAATCATAAAATTGAAAAAATCTTGCAACAAATCGGTTATATTTTTAACTCGGCCGGCCTGGGCATTTTTATCACGATTATTGATAACCAGCAAAAAATGCTCTATTTCCGTTATATCAGCACCACGGAAAAGAAAATTGATCTTATCTTTAAACAATGGGAGAAACTCCCAACCAGCGATCTATATAAATACTCAGAGGTTTTAAAAAATAAAAAACCTCTTTTTTGTCTTAACCGCCTGTCAAAATTAGTGAAACATTATCCGCGGCTATCAGACGCTATTGATATAAAATCTCTGCCCGCCGATGTAAATTCCATAATTTTACCCTTGGCTTTGGAAAATAAAATCATTGGTTTCTTTGAAATCTTTTCTCCGAATTTAACGGAAAATGATATTAAAGCGGCCGATGATTTTTCTCAAGAATTAATCGCCAGGCTGGTTCAAATAATTTTATTTAAACAAATTATCGTCGCCGAAGAAAATTTGGATAAACTGAGCGAATTGAATCAGATAATTTTAGACCACGCGCCGATCAGCATAATAACCATCAACCGCCAAGGCGAAATTACCTCGGCCAATAAATGCTTCTTTGAATTTTCCGGCTCCAAATCTTTTGTCAATAAAAATATTTTTAAAACGCCGTTTTTTATCCGCGAAGGCCTGATAGATAGTTATAAAAAATTATTACAAACCGGCGAACCGGTCAGAAAAGATAACTGCTACACGAAAAACTATGACCATAAAGTTAAATTTTTAAACATCGTCGCGGTGCCGATTAAAAATAAGACCGGAGAAATCAACGGGGCGATTTCCATGGCCATTGATAATTCCAAAGCCTACCAGGCGAAAAATGAATTAGAAGCTTTGAATAAACAACTGGAAAAAAAGGTGGCCGAAAGAACCGAACAGCTGGATATTAT
>JBAXOH010000154.1:0-1528 GCA_037133335.1 bacterium | reverse complement strand
AATAATTAATATAATAGCGAAGTAAAATTCAGCAAAATATCAGTTAAAATTAAATTCTGCACTTATGGGAATTAATTTAAGTTAACCGCTAAAGATGCGGTTTATAACTGGTTTGTTGAAACAATCCAGTTTTTGTTTAATTTTTTAAAGCATTTATGAAATTTATTATAGGTAAAAAAATTGAAATGACTCAAGTTTGGCAGGGCGAAAAAGTAATCGCCGTGACCAAGGTTCAGGCTGGCCCGTGCTCGGTAGTACAAATTAAAACTGCTAAGAGCAAAGACGGTTATAGCGCGGTTCAAATTGGCTTTGACGAAAGAAAAGAAAAGAATGTAAAAAAGCCGCAAATCGGTCATTTAAAGAAAGCCGGAATATCTGCTAAAGATGGAAAAACTTTAAGGCATTTATGCGAATTTAGAGATGAAGTTAAAGATTTAAAAGTTGGAAATAAAGTTGACGTCAGCACTTTTGAGGTTGGCGATATTGTAAAAGTTGTCGGTACTTCAAAAGGCAAGGGTTTCCAGGGGGGCGTTAGACGCCATCATTTTCATGGTCATAATAAAACCCATGGTACCAAAGATCAGGTTAGAACCGGCGGATCAATCGGTGCCGGCGGTCCACAGCATGTTTTTAAAGGTTTAAGAATGCCTGGGCGAATGGGTAATGCCAGATCAACGGTCAGTAATTTAAAAATTGTTCGAATAGATAAAGAGAATAATATTTTATATATTAGCGGTGCTGTTCCGGGTGCGAGAAATGGTTTAATTTTAATTTCCGGAGACGGAGATTTAAAAATTATGCAACCGATTATAGAAAAGGTGGAAGAAGTTAAACAGGAAGTTGAAGTAAAAGAAGCCGTAGTTTCTGAAGCTGCGCCAGAAAAAAAAGAAGAAGCTTTATCCAAGGAAGATAAAAAATAATTATTATTATGCCAATTAAGATAAAAATCTACAATCAAAACGCCGAAGCTACCGGGGAAATGGAACTTTCGTCAAAGGTTTTTGGTATGAAAGTTAATCATGATTTAATCCATCAGGCCGTAGTAACCCAGATGGCTAACGAAAGGCAGGTTATCGCCCACACTAAAGACAGAAGCGAAGTCAGGGGCGGCGGCAGAAAACCTTGGGCGCAAAAAGGCACGGGTAGAGCGCGCCATGGTTCAAGCCGATCTCCGATTTGGATTGGCGGTGGCGTAACTTTCGGTCCGAGAAACGATAGAAATTTTAAAATGCGCATTAATAGAAAAATGAAGCAGAACGCCATGCTAATGGTTTTATCCGATAAGGCGGCCGGAGAAAATTTTATAATTTTGGATAAATTGGAAGCGGCTGAATTTAAGACTAAAGTTTTTAATAAGATTATCGGCGGTTTTGAAAGTAAGATATTAAAACTGAAAAAAGCCGCGAAACGAAGCTTTTTAATAATTGTTGATAAGGGCGATGAAAAATTAAGCTGTTCGGCCAGAAATTTAACCGGTATTAAATTAATGAATACGGATAATGTTAATATTGTTGATTTATTGAAATAT
>JBAXOH010000153.1:0-1537 GCA_037133335.1 bacterium | reverse complement strand
TAGTAATCCCGCGTTCGGATTTAAACGAAGTCATAAATTTATTGGAATTTTTAATAAAAAAAGACGCGGCCGGCGGCATAAGGCTCGTAAATAAATTAATGGACGATGGCATTGATCTTAAAATATTTGTTAAAGATACGATTGAAATTTTGCGTAAGCTAATGCTTACGAAAATAAGCCCCGGGCTCGTAAATAAATTATCATTAGAGCTCGGCGAAACGCTTGAATTAAAAATAAACAAATTGGCGCAGGATTTAACCGTTGAGTTAGCGCTTAAGCTTTTAGAAAAATTTATTAAAGTTTTAAATGAAATAAAAGCTGATTTTATCCAGCAGCTAGCCTTAGAAATGGCGATTGCTGAAATTTGCACGGCCACCGCGGCGGTTAAAAGTTCGTTTGGCGTTAATCCCGGCTTCTCGGCCGGTTCAAGATTTAATTCGCCTAAAAGCGCGACGGCCGCGGTTAAAGCAGAAACGGAAAAACTGATTGAAACGGGCGAACCGATAAATTTTACCGATAATCAAATTCAAGAAAAATGGAATGAAGTTTTAGCCAAAGTTAAACAGTATAATCATTCTTTATCATTTATTTTGCGCGTCTGCCAGCCGCGGAGTTTAAACGGCAGTCAGCTTTGCTTGGCTTTTAAATATAAATTTCATAAAGACCGAGTAAGCGAATTGGCTATAAAAAATATTATAGAAAAAGTTTTACATCAGGTTTACGGATCGCCGATCACGATTGAAGCGGTTATAGACGAAAATTTAGAAGTGGCGCCAAGTAAATTAGTCTCGGATGAACCGATAGAATTAAAAAAACAACCGGAACCGGAGCAGGGCGAGCAGGGGAATATGATTGATAATTTACTAAAAACTTTTGGCGGGAAAATAGTGAGTTAGATTTTGCGGGATCGTCTAATGGTAGGACACATCCCTCTGGAGGATGTTATCTAGGTTCGAATCCTGGTCCCGCAGCACTGAGCAATAACCGTTCCAACTATATCCCACACTCCCAGCCAGTTAAATAATCCTATTATTAGGGTTATTTTTTAATTTAATCTTGAAGTTATTGTTAGAAAGTATTATAATTTATTTAAGTTTAACAAAATTTTCTCATATATTTTTCATGATTACTTACATTTTGTTTATTTCTGGCTTTCTTTTACTTATTAAAGGCGCTAATTTTTTAGTTGATGGTTCAGCATCAATTGCTAAAAAGTTAAAGGTGCCAAGTATTGTTATTGGCTTGACTATTGTTGGCTTTGGCACTTCTTTCCCCGAATTATTTATTAATATTATTGCCAGCATTGAAGGTAATAGCGAAATTGCTGTTGGTAATATTTTAGGAAGTAACATTGCTAGTATATTATTAATTCTTGGAATTTCTTCCATCATCTATCCAATTGTCGCCAGAAAAAATACCGTGTTGAAAGAAATTCCTTTTAGTCTTCTCGCCATTATTTTAGTAGGGGTAATGGTTAATGATAAAATTATTGATAGTGGAAATTTTTCAGGCATAACAAGAATGGATGGTTTAATTC
>JBAXOH010000152.1:0-1550 GCA_037133335.1 bacterium | reverse complement strand
TCATGGTAATTTTTTCCATGGTCGCTTGGACGGTAGGCGCGTTTTTTAATTTTTAAATTATGATTAGTAGATGGGAGCTTAAACCTATTGCTACAAATGATTTTATTAAAAAAAATCCTGAATATAATAAAATTATACTTCAGTTGCTTTTTAATAGGCGGTTAATTAAGAAGTCTGATATTGAACTTTTTTTTCAGCCGGATAAAATAAATTTGTCCGATCCGTTTTTGTTTAAAAATATGAAAGCGGCCGCGGCTTTAGCAATTAAGCATATTAAAGAGCAAAATTTAATAATAGTTTATGGCGATTATGATGCCGACGGAGTAACGGCAACGGCCGCTTTAATTGAAATTTTGAATATTTTTAAAGCGCATACGGGCGTTTATATTCCCGGCAGAACCAGCGAGGGTTATGGCTTAAATAAAAAAGCGATTGATGAATTAATTAAAATCGGAGCTAAATTAATAATTACGGTGGACAACGGCATCCGCAATAAAGAAGAAGTTGATTATGCTAAGAGTTTGGGTCTTGATATAATCATCACCGATCATCATGAACCGCCGCCCGATAAAAATAATTGGCCTGATTGTTTAATTATTAATCCCAAAGCTGAAGACTATACTTATAAAAGTTTAGCCGGCGTAGGAGTGGCTTTTAAATTCGTTCAGGGTTTGATTAAACTTTCTAAATTAGATGAGCAATTAAAAAATAAATTAGCTGAAAAAGTTTTAGACTTGGTGGCCATCGGTACGGTAGCCGATATGGTAAGTTTACTCGGCGAAAATAGAGCATTAGTTAGCCAGGGTTTAAAAATAATAAATCAACAAAAACGGATCGGCGTAGCCGAGCTTGTAAAAATCGCGCAAACTAATGGCAATATAAATAAAAAAGTAAATTCGCTTATTATCGGTTGGCAAATTTCTCCAAGGTTAAATTCTGCCGGCCGGCTAGATCATGCCAACACGGCCTACGAACTTTTAGTTACTAAGGATAAAGATGAGGCGCAAACTATTGCTAAAAAATTAAACATAAAAAATGGCGAAAGGCAGAAGATAACCGAAGACATAACCGCTTATTGCCTAAAAGTTGTTGAAGAAAAAATGCTTAACGATAAAATTTTAATAGTTTGTTCGCCGAATATTGAAAGCGAAGGCAGGGAGACTCCTTGGCCGGAAGGAGTGGTCGGGCTAGTCGCCGGACGGTTATGCGAAAAGTATGCCAGGCCGGTTTTAGTAATTACTAAAATAAAAAATGAAATAAAAGGTTCAGGCAGAAGCATTGACGAATTTAATGTTATGGAAGCGATTGAGAGTTCGAGCCAATATTTAGAAAAATTCGGCGGCCATGCGGCGGCTTGCGGCTTTACTTTAAAAAATCAAGCAGACTTAGAAAAATTTTCTAAAACAATGAAAAAAATAGCTAAAGAGGCTTTAGCTAAAGTTGAATTAGTGCAGAAAATTTTAATTGAGGCAGAAATTGATTTATTAGATATTAATGATGAGCTATTGGAAATGCTAGAAAAATTTGAGCCTTTTGGCGAAGATAATGAT
>JBAXOH010000151.1:0-1575 GCA_037133335.1 bacterium | reverse complement strand
CGTCCTACATAACCGACTTCACTAAATTTAGTCGCTTCCACTTTAATAAAAGGGGCATTGGCTAATTTAGCCAAACGACGAGCAATTTCAGTTTTACCTACACCGGTGGGCCCAATCATTAAAATATTTTTTTTGGCCGGGTTTTTGCTGGTGTCGGTTTTTATAAGTTCTTTACTTTCGGTCCACCCAAACGACAGTTTTTGGGGTAGTTTTCTAAGACAGCAGGGTTTTTATAATTTTTTTAATTATTTATTATTTTTTGCCTTAATAATTTTAAATTTAAAAGATTTTAAGCAGGTAAAAAAAATAATTATCGCCGTTATAGCCTCGGCTTCTTTAACCGTGGTTTACGGTTTTGTCCAATATTTTAATCTTGACCCTATTCGCTGGACTGAAAACGGCTTAAGCACCGACCGTATTTTTTCCGCTTTAGGCCAGCCTAATTTTTTCGGCCACTATTTGATTTTAGTTATACCCTTTAGCTTGTACTGCTTGATTTTTATGGCTAAGAGTTTTTTTAGCAGATTTTTTATCGGCTTAGCTTTACTCGCGCAATTAGTTTGTTTGGTTTTTACTTATTCGCGGGCCGCCTGGCTTGGCTTTTTAGGATCAATGATTTTTTTATTGATATTTTGGCTACTGTATAAGCGGTTTAAAAAAATCGCTTATGCGTTTATGGGCTTGCTATTAGTCGGGTTGGGCTTAATTGTATTTTTAAATTTAACCGATAATTCGGCCGTTAACGCTCCGGCGCCCTTAGGCATAGTTAACCGAATTAAAAGTATGGCTGATTTTAAGAGTGGTTCCGGTAAAATGAGATTTTATTATATAAAATACGCGCTTGAAGAAATTAAGCGTGAAAGTCCCTTAAGATTGCTAGCCGGCAGCGGACCGGAAACTTTAACCGGCCTGTATCTTAAATATTATCAGATAGATTGGGGTATTTATGAAACCATAAATACCGTGCCCGATCGGGCGCATAATTGGCTGTTTGATCAAATTTTAGCTTTGGGAATTTTAGGGCTTTTAGCCACTTTGTTATTTTATATTTTTATTATTTATAAAGCCATTAGGTTTGTTTTAGGGAGGCCGAAGCTAGAAAGCGATGACTGGCTTTTAATATTTTTATTCGCCTCTCTAACGGCTTATTGCATAAATAATTTTTTCAGTTTTTCTTTATTTACCGTTTTAGTTTATTTATATTTAATTTTAGCCCTAGCTTGGTTCATTATAAATTACCAACAGGAGGAGAAAATAATAAATATCCGGCTTACGGTTTTTTCAAAATTATTAATTTGGCTGGCGCTTTTGGCTTGCTCGGCGGTTTTTATTTATACCAACAACATCAATCAGGCCAGGGCCGAAATTTATTATATAAAAGCCATAAAATCTTTTAGGGCTTCTGATTTTCAGGGAGTAATAAATAATTTTAATAAAACCATACAGTTAAGCCCAGGCAGCAGTTATTATCAGGAAGATTATTTATTTTTGTTGTTAAATTGCCTGCCCGCGATTAAAAATAAAGCTGATATGGCAAAGTTATATAATAATTTATTATTGCATATTGAGGAAATT
>JBAXOH010000150.1:0-1603 GCA_037133335.1 bacterium | reverse complement strand
ATAAGCCTCACCCTTACTCTCAACTTTTAATATAATTTTACCTTTTAGCTGGTTATATAGTTTATCGTCGCTAACGGCCAAGATAACGGCCGAGACAGACACTACGGGCTGGCTAATATTAGCAGCGCTGCCAGAGCTCGTCGCTATGGTATCAACTGCCGGCTGAAGTACCTCTTTGATTTCAAAGACTGCCGTAGCAGTTTTAATATTGGTATTTAAAGTGCTGGTAGAAGTTAAAAAATAATCATACATGCCAACCGCCAAATCTTTTAATTCAATTTTATGATTAACCGCGGCGGTTTCGACTCCGGCGTTGCTAAACTCGCCGACACTTTGTTTTTTATAATAAATTCTGGACGAAGCGATTAAATTAGTGGCCCAGCTAAACGTCGCGGTTTTGCCGTCAACGCTAACGACCGGACTAGAAACAATTTTTACAGTATCATTCTCCGGCATGACAAAATTATTTAGCATGTCAATTTTTTCCACGGTGCCGTTTTTAGCCGTAATCATATAAGCATAATTACCACCGGGGCTTAATTGATTTAAAGTAACCGTATGATCAATTGCGCTATCGTTAAAATAAATTATATTATCATTAATATTATTTTGAGCTAAATTATAATTTAAAACTCCGGTAACTTTTTGGCTGGTTTGCCAATTAATAATCGCCGTAGTGGAGCTTACCAAATTTACACTTTTTGAAATTATGGAAAAACTATCGGCTTCGGCCAGGCTATTATAAACCATCACTGCGGTGGTAGTGGCGTTATTATTATAGTTTGATTCAGCTATCTGCTTATTATCATTAAAAGAGAAATTTAAATTAAAACTGCCAGGCTTACTGAACGAACCATAAAATTTATAATGAAAAATATCGCTCGGATTAAACGAAGCGCTAAGCGTCGGATAATCATCAACCGTTAAATCGTTTATGCCATAATTAAAAAACGGCAAATTATAAATAAATTCTTGCCTGGAAAACCCAGCGGCGTCAGAGAGCGAAGTTTTACCGATATTTTTTATGCCAATAGTTATATCAAAAGGCGTACCGCTTATAAGTTTCTCCTGGCTAAAAATAATCGAATCTATGGCTAAATCGGTATCGCTTGGTAAATAAACATTAATCGCCTTGGTTAAAACATTGTTGGTTAAATCGCTTTGTTTTAAAGTATCGTCGGGATCAATGGCAAAACTGAATTGCTTTCCACCATTAGTTAAAAATTTACCCTCATAATCATAATAAAGATAACCACCGGGGCTAATTATGTTAGATAGCGATGGCGCAGTGCTTGAAGCGTTGGAAATTAAAAAATCAGGAAAACTTTTTATAATATTTAAACCAGTTTCCGTATATAAATTATATGAACTATTATTTTTAACTTTTACCCTGATATAGCAATTTTGGTTAACTATCGGGTTGATCGGTAAAATTGTTATATCTTCAACCCCTAAGTCGTAGCCGGCCACGGCTATAACGGCGCTTACCGAATTATTATCGGTTGCACTCTCGGTTAAAAATCCTGCCGGATCAACGCTAAAATTTAAATTAGTCTGCCCGATTTTTTTAAATGAACCACGTAAAGAAAAAGTTATATAATCG
>JBAXOH010000149.1:0-1649 GCA_037133335.1 bacterium | reverse complement strand
GGTGATGCTGATGCCGCCGGATTAAATAAAAGAGCCATGGAATTAAGAGCTCAGCAAGTGCTTAATCAAAGAGCGGATGCCGGACGGACTGGTGAATGCAGTATTGAAAAGATGCCAAACGGCAGTACTGTTTATAAAATACATAAAGACGGTGGTGCAGGCGCGGTTTTTACTACAGAACGAGACGAACAAAAGAAAGTTTTTGGACCAACGGTTATCAAAGGGCCAACTAGCCTAAAATAAAAGATATTTTTAGATTTTATGACTATATCGACTATATTCAGCTTAATGGCGTCAATTATTTTTTTAAATATCGGTTTGGTTTTTAATGGTGGTTTTTTTGCACCAGATAATTTTAATCCGGCTAAAACCGGGTTAGTTTTAGGCGTGAGCGAATATCAGCCGGCCGATAAAACTATGGCTTTAGAGGGTAATAATTTTAATCAAGCCGTGGATAGTTTGATTGAGGGGATTAAATCTTTTCACCCGCTGTCTTTATCACAGTTGCTCCAATTTAATATGCCGATGCAGAAATTACCGGAAAATACTGTTAAAGAGGTTGTGGCCAAAGCGATTAGCTTTGATTTAGCGGCTGAAAACGGAGCGATTTTAGATTGCCAGAGCGATAATTTATTTTTTTCAAAAAGCCCTGATCGCATTTGGCCGATAGCCAGTATAACTAAATTATTTACCGCCTATACTTTTCTGGATTACAACCCCGGCTGGGAGACGATTTATAAGATTAAAGCTTCGGATAAGCGGGAAGGGGGTAAAATTTATTTATTTACCGGCGATAAAGTAAAAGTAAAAGATTTATTTTATTTTAGCTTAGTCGGTTCAGATAATACCGCTACCGCCGCTTTAGTAAGTTCAACCGGCCTAACCGAAGAAGAGTTTATTATTAAAGTTAACAGTAAAATTAGAGAGCTTGGCTTTAAAAATACTAGCATAGTTGATGCGGCCGGTTTAAGAGACGGGAATATTTCCACTGCCCGAGAAATTGCACAATTTGCCAATATTGCTTTGGCGGTGGAAGAAATTAATCGCGCCTCTTTAACTAAAAAATATGAATTTACCACCGAGCAGGGTAGAAAAAAAGTTATCGCCAGCACCAATGAACTGCTAAATGTTTTCCCCGAGCAAGAAGTTAACTTATTGGGCGGAAAAACCGGGCATATTAATTCTTCCGGCTATTGCTTAGTTAGTAAATTTAAAGGCGCTGACGGCCGAGCTATAGTTACCGTGGTTTTAGGCGCGGATAGCGAAATTAACCGTTTCGGCTTAACCAGGAAATTAGTTGATTTATATTATAATTATAAGCCGTAAGCCGGTTGGTTTTACTGTCGAATATATGATATAATAGCGATATAAAAATATTAAAAATTAATTACAAAATATGTCAACAAAAAAATATATTATTGCCAATTGGAAAATGAGCCTAAGTTTGGCCGAGAGCTTAAAGTTAGCTAAAAAATTTAAAGAAAAATTTGCTGGTTTTGATAAAGGGGAGATTGTGGTTTGTCCGTCAACTTCTGCCCTATACGAAGTGAGCAAAGTTTTAAAAGGCAGTAAAATAAAGCTTGGAGCGCAAAATGTATTTTGGGAAGAAAATGGCCCTTATATGGGAGAAATTTCTCCAAGCATGATAG
>JBAXOH010000148.1:0-1685 GCA_037133335.1 bacterium | reverse complement strand
GAGCGAGCTAACTGCTTGGCTCGCGCGGGAGACTCGAACGGCGGAGCGATGTTTGATTATTTCGTACCTTTTTCCGCAAAAGGTACCCAAAACTCTCCGGCCAAATGGATACTAGTTAGACAAAATTAAAACTCTGTCTTAGGCTAATTTCCGAACTCGCTGTTTGTTATCTATTTGTATTAGTCAACAAACAGCTCAGACATGCGGTAAATTTTGCTCGTTAAGACAACTCGCAAACGCCTAGTCAGACTCTTATTTTGTTCCTAACTAGTTCCAAGGCCGGAAGTTAAGGGAAAGAAAAACAGACTCTAATCTATCCTGCCGGCTGGAAATGATTTGATTACAAAATAGGAACGATGCTAAGCTTCCGCCTGCCTGCGCAGGCAGGCGAGCTGTATGAGCGAGCGGAATTTATCAGTTGTTTGAGCTATGACTCATTTTATTATAAATATATAGCCATAGCGAGTTCCGGAAATTAACTTGACCGGGGTTCTTAGTTTTGTTCCAATCCTTGATTTGTCGGCGAGCTTTGGGTACCTTTCTCGGAAGAAAGGTACAAGGGTTTATATTTGACATAATTACAGTGGGGGGGGGTAAAATTAAGATATTGAATATTTAACTAAATTTATGAATAAGCTTGAAGAATTTTTAAAACCAACAAAATTTAAGGTGCTTACTTCATTTATGATATGTATTTTTAGTTGTCTTTTTATACCTATATTACTATTTGTCTTATTAATAAATGGTAATGATTTAGTTCGGATTATTGTGGATAGGGTAACTTTATATTTTTTTAACAGCGGTAATTCCATCTTTTTTTTAGTGACTATCTTTTTGATATTTTTTTTCGTATATTGCGCAATTATTTATTTTTTTACATGCATTGTTATGGGGCTATTTAAACGCTCTCAAAATTAATTTATCATAAATAAACCCGCCGATTCTCTCGGCGGTTTATGTTTGACATAATCGCAGTGGGGGGGGGTAAAATTAAGATATTGAATATTTAATCAAATTTATGAATAAGTTTTTAGGGTGGTTTAAACCAACAAAAATTAATGTAGCGATTGCACTTGTAGTGGAAGTGTTTGGCTTTTGGTTTGTTTATTTTTTGGTTATATTTGTTTATTTTGCTGGTGGCATGTCTATGACGCCTAATGCAATGGAATCTACGGAAATAGGAAGATTAGTTAGTGCAATAGTTTGGATTTCAAATGCGCCGGGCGATTGGTTATTAATTATTTTTGGTTTGCCTGTATTTTGGCAAAACCTACTCAATTTTTTTGTTTATTTCATGATTATTTATATCCCTCTTTGTATTGTTATAGGATTATTTAAACGCTCTCAAAATTAATTTATCATAAATAAACCCAGTGACCCTTTCGGTGGGTTATATTTGACATAATTGCAGTGGGGGGGGGTGTAAAATTAATATATTGAACTATCTAACTAAATTTATGAATAAGTTTTTAGAATTTCTTAAACCAACGAAACTCAAGGTGCTTATTTCGGTTATTTTATGGTTTTTTAGTATAATCTTTTTACTAACGGGCGGTGGATTGGGTGAAGTTGGTGGTGGAGTTAGTGATTGGGTCAAGACTATTATAGATTTTATATATTTAAATCAGTTTGTTGGTAGTGTTTTAGTCTTTTTTTTAGCCAGTATTATTTTTATAGTTATTTAC
>JBAXOH010000147.1:0-1709 GCA_037133335.1 bacterium | reverse complement strand
ATATTAGGAAGCTTTGTGGTAAGTTGCCAAATTATTCTCGGCCGTAAAAAAAATCTCCTATAGGCATTTCTTTGTATTTTTAATATATTAATCCCTGTCACCCTCTGATAAAATGGTTCTCTGGACCAATAAAAAAATGCGAATAGTCCTGTTGATTAAAATTAAAATCCGTATAAACTTTCCGAGCATACTCGAAAATCTTTGTTTTAGGATAAACGACAACTGTAAAAAAAATCGCAACCATAAGTCTGGAATTCGTAGCATATTTTATTGTCATCTCCATTTCTTCCTCGGTCTCCCCGGGAAACCCCAACATGCAAAAACCATGAGTTATTATACCCTCTTCATCAAGCCAGGCAATCACCTGCTTAACCCTATCTAAGTCCAAATTTTTGTTAATTTCTTTCTGCAAACGGAGTGATGCAGTTTCAATGGCACAGGTGACTGAATAGCAACCGGCATTTTTTAATTTTTTAATTAACTCCCGATCCATTCGATCAGCTCGCACTCCATTGGGAAAACAAATTTTTATTTTTATGCCACGATCGACAATTAAATCACAAATTTTCTTAGCCCGATTTAAGTCCAAATTAAAAACATCGTCTACTATCTGAATCTCTTTGACGCCGTATTTTTTAGTTAAAATTTCAATTTCTTCAATAACATTCTCGGCGCTTCTAAAACGAGCTTTTTTACCAAAAATATTATGACAATAAAGACAATGATAGGGACAGCCGCGACTGGTAAAGATAATTGACCAGGGCTTAGCGGCACTATATAAATTCATGCTAGGCAATTTGGAATATTTTTTAAAATCAATTAAATCCCACGCCGGAAACGGAAGGCTGTCTAAATTATCAACTAATTCTCTCGGCGGTGCAAGAATTATTTTTCCGTCCTTTTTGTAAGCCGTCCCCTTAACATTATCCAACGGCTGCTTGTCTAAAAATCTTTGAATAAGCTCGGCGAACGTTTTCTCTCCTTCGCCAATTATAACTATATCAATATTTGTTCTTTCTAGGGCCTGATCGTAAAAAACAGAAGCATAAGGACCGCCAAGAAAAATAAGGCAATCGGGTAATGCTTTTTTTATTAAACCAGCTATCTCCTGCATTTGATCAGCGTCAAGGCTCAAACAGCTAAAACCGACAATATCCGGATTGATTTTTTTTACCTCCTCTAAAACCTGCTCGGAAGTCAAATCGGCGATAGCCTGATCTATTAAATCAAACTTAAATTTTTCCGGGAATTTTTTCCTTACATAAGAAACTAAATAAAGAACGCCCAGGGGCTGAGAATAGCTCCGTGTTAGATATCTAACTCCCGGGGAAATAAAAGTAATTTTGTTCATTTATAATAAAAAATAATTTATTAATTTTTGGCTAAAAAATCTAATGCGCTTGATATTTAAAACTTTTTTATTTTCATATTAATAGCCATAGGGGCCGCTCAATAAATAAAACTATCATAAGCGCATAAATTACATAAACTAAAATGGCTATCCATTCTTTAAAGTTAGATCTATTTATGGCGAAAAAAATAGCCGCAGCTAAAAAGAAAAAAAATAAAAAAACAAATATTGGTACTCCTGGATAAATTACTGGTGTTAATAAAATAGATAAAGCCGAAAGAATACCTATTATAATTTTACCAATTTTATCGCCAAAAATAACCGGCAAGGTAAAAACATTCTCCGCCCTATCTCCTTC
>JBAXOH010000146.1:0-1777 GCA_037133335.1 bacterium | reverse complement strand
ATCTATACGCACAAGCGGGAAATCGGCATCATGAAATTAGTAGGCGCTTCAACCTGGTTTATCCGCGCGCCTTATTTAATCTCCGGCGTGATCTACGGGCTAATCGGCGTGGCGGCGATTATGGTTATTCTCTATCCGTTTTTAAGTTTCCTTCAGCCGTATTTAGCGGTCTTTTTTTCCGGCTTTAATGTTAATATTTTGGAGTATTATAATAATAATTTTTTCACGATTTTTGGTTTGGAATTCCTGGCCGTAACCTTAATTAACTTTTTGGCCAGCCTGATCGCGGTAGGGAAGTATTCGAAAGTATGATTTGACAATTGGTGAATAGCTGTTAAGATATAAAATAGAAAAAATCTTATCATGGCTGATAAGATTTTTGTTAATTCGGTGGTTTTCAATAAGGAGGAAGTCTTATGCCAAAAGCTCAGTCTGGGTTTAGCGAAGGCCAGAGAGTTACTATGACTTGCTATTATCACGGCTGTGAGCAAGTGTCAATTCCCGTAACTCTGGGAAAAAAAAGCTACATACGCCCTGATTTTACGCGGGAGGAACATGTCGGTAGGCTTCACTGGCGGCCCGGGACAAAAATTGTCAGCTTTGAGATAGCTGGCGAAGATGGTAAGCCGATCGATATTCCCTGCCCAAACTGTCCCAACCATGGACATCATACGCACTTTGCGTATGTTTTGATCGTTTCTTTGGGACGAGGGAAAAAATCTCTTATCTTCGGTTATGAATCTGGAGGGGAATAAAAGGCTATATAAAGCCGCCCCGTCGCGCCGCGAGAAATTAAATCGCGGCCTTTTTATTTATATCTCTTCTTCTCCCACCGACCGGGGGACTAATTTTATGGCCGGCGCGCTTAGGAAGCTGATGATTAATTTTATTAGGATATTGGTAAACATTATTTGCATAACCGTGTAAAACGGTAAATTGCCGAGAAAGGCGATGAGCGTGAAAATTACGCTGTCGACGAGTAGTCCAGCCAAGTTAGAAAGTAAAACCGCCGCTAGGTCACCGGTTTTTTTGTAAATAAAACTGAAAACTTCCGTGTCAATTAGCTCAGAGATCACCTGGGCGATAACGCTAGCCAGTACTATGCGGCCGACCGGCAAGAGGATTTGCTCGTAAGCCGCCTGGAAATGCCAGCTTGGGTCAGGCGTCATTTTGCCAATCAGCCAGAACAAGCCGAACATCAGGGCGTTTAAAAGCGCGGCGATGATAATCACCTGCCGGGCGTTTCGCTTGCCCCAGGTTTTATGGACTAAGTCGCGCAGAGTAAAAGTCAGGGGATAGATAATCGTGCCGCCGTCAACGGCTAAATTGATAATGGGGAGCAGAACAATTTTCGTGGAAAGGATATTGGCGATTATTTGCGCCGCGATATAGAGCGAACTGCTTAGGAGCGGCAGATTGATTTTATTGGTTTTTTCCATATATTTGATAGCCATAAATTTATGTTGTCATTGCGAGCCTGCCAGAGGCAGGCGTGGCAATCTATGGTAAGAAAGAAAGACAATTATTTAGGGAATGTTTTGATTAATAAATTAAATTTTGCTTAGAGAGATTTGATTTTAGAATTGGTTAAGCGTTTTTACCAGAGATTGCCGCGCCGCCCTGATTACAGGGACGGCTCGCAATGACAGTAAAAAATTAACTTCTCGCAATGACAAATAATGAAGTTGTCCGATAGTCCTTGCTTCAATTAATACGCCCTTTTTATCAATTTATAAATTTCAAACCAGATGATGCTTAAGAGGCCGAGGCCGAAAGC
>JBAXOH010000145.1:0-1789 GCA_037133335.1 bacterium | reverse complement strand
TATTGACATCGGCTGCGGTATCGGCATTTATCTGGCCGAATTTAAAAAAAATAATATAAAAATACTCGGTTACGACGGTTCGCCGGCGGCCATTTCCGGCTCGCTGGTAGGAAATAAAATAAAATTACACGACTTATGCCAACCGCTTAAATTAGGCCGTCGATTTGATTTATGCCTTTGTTTGGAAGTGGCTGAACATCTGGAAAAAAACTGCGCCCATACATTAATTGATACTTTAACTAAATTATCGCGCACCATAGTTTTTACCGCGGCTACGCCCGGCCAAGGCCCTAAAAGCATCGGCCATATTAACGAACAGCTGCCCGGGTATTGGCAAAAATTATTTAAACAAAAAAATTTTATACTAAATAAAAAATTAACCGAAAAAATTAAGCTGGAAATGAAAGAAAAAAAAATTGTCTGGTGGTTAACTAAAAATTTAATGATATTTGAAAAACATTCACCCAGTTAGATATTTATTATAATTACGTTAGTCATTTTATCAAACCTTTATTAATTATAAATATTAGCGGGGCATAAAAATATGAAAATAAATAAATCTAACGGGGTAAAAAATAATAAACTCAAAATTCTAATTACTGCGGCCGAAGTCACGCCCATCGCAAAAGTCGGCGGCCTAGGCGATGTTATCGGAGCTTTGCCTAAAGCTTTAAAAAAAATAAAATTAGACGCTCGCGTCATTATGCCGTTTTACGGCGCAATAGATAAAAACAAATATAAAATAAAATTAATAAAATCAAATATAAAAATTAACGCCGAATTAATAAACCTCTGGCAAACTAATTTGCCTGACTCAACCGTACCGGTTTATTTAATTGAACATAATATTTTTAAAAATAAAGAAATTTACTCCACGGCGCTAGCCGACGGTCCGACTGACATAAAAAAATTCTTTTTCTTTTCACAAGCAATTTTAGAAAGCATTAAAGCTATTAACTTTGCACCGGATGTTATTCATCTAAACGACTGGCATACCGCATCGGTCGCGACACTTCTTAAAACCGGCTATAAAAACAACCTTTTTTTTAAAGAAACAAAAACTATTTATACCATACATAATTTGGCTAACCAGGGTGCAACAAAGACAAAAAACTATATGGCCGAAGGCATATTAAGCGCCGATTTAATTAACACGGTCAGCCCGACTTATGCTAAAGAAATTTTAACCAAAAAATACGGCGCCGGACTGGAAAATATTTTAGCTAAACGAAAAAAACAACTTTTTGGTATTCTTAATGGTATAGACACTGGTTTTTTTAACCCGGCTACCGATAATTTAATCGACCAAAAATATTCACTTAAAAATTTAGAGAAAAAAGCCGTTAATAAACTAGCTTTACAAAAACAATTAGGCTTGCCAATAGATAAAAATACTGCTCTGGTCGGCTTAGTAACAAGATTCGTTTGGCAAAAAGGCACGGAATTAATCATTGAAAAATTTTCCAAATTAAATTGTCAATTTGTTTTTTTAGGCACCGGCGAAAAACGCTATGAAGAAGCTTTATTAAATTTAGCTAAAAAATATCCTAAAAAATTTAAAATTTTAATAAAATTTGACGAAGGGCTAGCTCATAAAATTTATGCCGGCTCGGATATTTTTTTAGTACCATCGCGTTTTGAACCCTGCGGCTTAACGCAAATGATTGCCATGCGCTACGGTAGCGTCCCGGTAGCGCGTTTAACCGGCGGCTTAGCCGACACGGTAAATAAAAAAAATGGTTTTACATTTATAAATTTTACCTCCAGTGAATTTTATAAAGCTTTAGAC
>JBAXOH010000144.1:0-1791 GCA_037133335.1 bacterium | reverse complement strand
ACATATTCAGCCCCTATACTAATCATCCGCTGGGCATAGGCTATCTCTTGATAGCAGCGGTGATGATGGAACGGTTGCTAATTCTCTCGGTCGCTAGCAACAATGAAAAAACTTAATTAGGCTCTCTTGCACTAATTTTAATTATCCTGTATATTGTAAATTATGTAATTTTAATTTAAACTTTAAAAAATTATGCCTGATCAAATTATCTCCCAAGAAGGCTATGATAAATTAAAAAAAGAACTTGACGAAAGGCTTGGCGTTAAAAGACTGGAGATCGCCGGCCGAATTGAAGTAGCTAAAGAGCTCGGAGATTTAAGCGAAAACGCCGAGTATGCCGAAGCTAAAGACGAACAAGCTTTTAACGACGGCCGGATCGGCGACCTTATGGCTTTATTAAAAAATGTGACAGTTGTGCAAAATAACGGCGACAGACATAAAGTTGGCATGGGCTCAAAAGTAACCGCCACAACCGAAGGCAAAACCAAAGAATTTACCATTGTCAGCTTTAACGAAGCTAATCCTAGCGAAGGCAAGATTTCTAACGAATCGCCTTTAGGCGTAGCTTTTCTTGCAAAAAAGAAAGGTGAAAAAATCACGGTTACTACGCCCCGGGGCAACGTAATTTACGAAATCATAGACGTAAAATAATAATATAACACTCAAAAAATAAGCTTTAAAATCAGATTATTTTTTTACCCCCGCGCTTAACTTTTAAGCGCGGGGGTAAATTTTGACTTTTAGGTTAAATTAGGTTAAAATATTAGGTATAATTTAAAAAATAATTTGTATGATAAAAATAAACGAGCGCGATGATCGGCTTAAAAAATTAGCGGAATTAAAAAAAATAGGCGTTAACCCTTACCCGGCCAAAGCAGATAGAAATCATTTTATTAATAAAGTTTTAAGTGACTTTGAAAAATTGCAACTTAGCGGCCTTGAATTAAAGCTGGCCGGAAGATTAAGAAGCTTGCGCGCTCACGGCAATCTAACTTTTTCCCAGATAGAAGATTCGAGCGGTAAAATACAGCTGGCTTTTTCCAAAAAAGAAATCGGCGCAGATAGCTATAAATTATTTACTAAATATGTTGACATCGGCGACTTCGTGCAAATAACCGGCACAGCCTTTTTAACTCATAACGGCGAGAAGAGCGTTATGGTAAAAGAATGGAAATTATTAACTAAAACTATCAGACCTTTACCGGAAAAATGGCATGGCCTATCCGACGAAGAAGAATTATTAAGAAAACGCTATCTAGACATTTTATTTAACGATGAAACCAAGCAAATATTTATAAAACGAGCTAAATTTTGGCAAGCTGTCAGAAATTTTTTAATTAAAAAAGATTTTTTGGAAGTTGAAACTCCGGTTTTAGAAAATACCGCCGGCGGCGCCGACGCCAAACCCTTCGCGACTCATCATAACGCGCTTAATTTGGATGTTTATTTACGTATTTGCGCCGGCGAATTATGGCAAAAAAGATTAATGGTCGCGGGCTATGAAAAAACTTTTGAAATTGGACGCGTGTTTCGCAACGAGGGTATGGATGCTGAACATTTGCAAGATTACACACATATGGAATTTTATATGGCATACGCGGATTACCAAGATGGCATGAAATTGGTTGAGGAATTATTTAAACATGTTGCGCAAGAAACCTTTGGCACGCTAAAGTTTAAAATTAAAAATTTTGAAGTTGATTTAGGTAAAAAGTGGGAGCTTTATGATTATCGAGAAACCGTAAAAAAGTATACTAAAATTGATATTCTAGAAACTGACCTAAATTCTAT
>JBAXOH010000143.1:0-1792 GCA_037133335.1 bacterium | reverse complement strand
ATATAATCCCAATATTTTTATATAATGGGTCTAATTATTAAGAGATCTTTCAATTCTGACTGAAAATATTTACAGGGGCTAACCCTTAAGTCAGCTTTGCAAGAAAAAGAAAACTATGGCTGCTCAACCAACCGACAAAGAATTCTTGGAGTTCATCGCCAAGTCAGTTGTCTCTAACCCTGATGCAATATCAGTGGAAAGAACAGTAGATGAAATGGGAGTTTTGCTAACGCTTAAAACCGACCCGGCCGACATGGGCTACATTATTGGCCGAAAAGGTCAGACCGCTCAAGCCATCAGAACTTTATTAAAGATCGTTGGCGCAAAAAACAATGCTCGTGTTAATTTAAAAATCTATGAACCGGAAGGTTCAAGACGACCTGCCAGAAGCGAAAACGAAAGCGCCGGCATTGACACTTCATCTGTTGATGATTTAAAAATCTAACATTAAAACAATTAGATAAGCCCCACGCGAGGTGGGACAAGTAAAAAACCACACACAGCTGTGGTTTTTTATTATAATAATATTGCTATCCCCCGCCGTCTCTGTCATTGCGAGGAGCGTAGCGACGAAGCAATCTCACGTACAAATATTATAATCTAAAGATAGCGATACAAATATGACATTCCATATCATCACAATCTTCCCGGATATTTTTAATTCTTATTTTAACGAGAGCATTCTTAAACGTGCGCAAAAAAATAAATTAATAAATATAAAAATTCATAACTTGCGCGATTGGACTACTGATAATCATAAAACCGTGGATGATACCCCGTTCGGCGGTGGCGCCGGCATGGTTATGAAAATTGAACCGCTCTACAAAGCTCTTCAAAGCATAGCCCCCTTTAACAAAGGTGGTAAGGGTGATTTTAAATCAAAAACTATTCTCCTTTCCGCTAAAGGAAAAACTTGGAATCAAAGATTAGCGAAGTCACACACAAAACTAGATAATATAATTTTAATCTGCGGCCGCTATGAAGGCGTTGATGAAAGAATTACAAAATTTATTGATGAAGAAATTTCTATCGGTGATTATATTTTAACCGGGGGCGAGATTGGCGCTATGGCGATTATAGATTCTATAACTCGCCTGCTCCCCGGCGCTTTAGGCAACGCCGATAGCGCCAAACACGAATCGCATACTACACCAGGAATTTTAGAACACCCTCAATACACCCGTCCGGAAATTTTTACTACCCCCTTTAACAAAGGGGGTAAGGGGGATTTTAAAAAAGTTAAATCCTACAGAGTACCGAAAGTATTATTATCCGGCAATCATAAAAAAATTGAAGTCTGGCGCGCCAAAAAATCTAAACGCATTCGTCCCCTTTAACAAAGGGGGTTAGGGGGATTTAATTTATCATTCCCTTATACCATTTTGTCATTGCGAGCGACCGAAGAGAGCGAAGCAATCTCACGAACAACTATTAACAAGTGAAGCTAATTAACTGCAAATATTCTTCTTACCTTAAAAAGACTAAAATATTCTTCTTAATTTTACCTAATTTTAGACATAAAAAAGCCAATCGCTATGAAACGATTGACTTTTTTTTGCTTTTATGCTATTATAATAAGTTAGTTCTTTTGATATTTGTATGCCAAATAGAATGGAAATCGAACCTTTATACTTCCCTCTTGACCTGTTTATTTTTAGGCAGGCCAAGGGTGAGGCAAAAAGGTTCGATTGGCGAACCTTAACAATTAAATAAACGAAATAACAAAATATAAACTTTAGGAGGAAAGTAAAATGGGAGAAGACATAAAAGAATTTGTAAAGTACTTCATAGG
>JBAXOH010000142.1:0-1798 GCA_037133335.1 bacterium | reverse complement strand
ATCGCTCGGCTTATCTATCGCTTTAGGCTCCCAGTTATGCAATTTAAAAGAATAAGAAATAATTTTTGTTCCCGGCCTTAATTCTTGTTTAAGTTTAGAACAAAATTTTTCATTTAAAACATGGGGTATGCCAAATAAATAAACTACATCAGCCGGGGCTAAATTTTCTTTAAATAAATTTCTAAATTTAAATTCAATATTACTTTGCTTATTTAAGGCCTGTCTAATTTTACATATTAAATAAAACGCCAAGGAAATTTCTAGGCCGACGGCTTTAACCTTAAAATTATTGGCCGCATAAATTATCATTCTGCCGTCGCCACAGCCTAGGTCATAAAAAATTTGTCCCGGTTTTAAGTCAGCTAATCTAAAAATTCTCTCTAAATCTCGCGATCGACTAGGCACCCAGGGAGCGAATGATAAAACCGAAAAAATTAAGCTAAAACCGCAAAAAAGAACGAATAATAAAAAAGCGATGCTAAGCACGTAGAGAATAATGGAAATAATCATAAAGTATGTTAAAATAATTATATAATGAAGAACAAACTCTTAAATATTATTAATTCGGTCTTAATTTTGATCTGCCTTGTTTCGATATTCGGCGGCCTGGTTTATCGTTTTTATTCGCTTAATAATCTGGGCTTAATAATTAGCTTAATTTTAGCGGTTATTTCTTTTATTATTATACAATATTTTCGCCTTTTAGCAAGGGAAAATGGCAGGCGCCTAAAAAAAGAAGTCACCGGCAAAAATGATAAGCCCTTTTCTTCGGGTCTAAAAATTTTTAGCGCCGGGGCTTATTTATTAACTTTAGTTTTATGCTTCTATATTTTATTGAGCCAGCAAACCGATACGGCCATAGTTTCTCCCTGGCAAATAGCGCCAAAATACTTTTTTATTTTTTATAGCTTGGCTACTTTATTTTTAATCGGCAACTCGGTAATTAATAAAAAATTCGCCTTGCCGCTTATAATGCTTCATTATTTTTTGTCTTTTTCGGTGGCCTTAATAATTTATAGGCTCGGCTACGGTTATGATTCGTTCATCCACCAAGCTACGGAAGATTTAATTGATAAAACCGGCGCGGTTAACCCTAAACCGCTTTATTATTTGGGGCAATACGCTTTAGTGATAATTTTTCATAAGATAACTACCCTGCCTATAATTTTGCTGGATAAGCTTATGCTGCCGCTACTAGCCGCTATCTTTTTACCCTTAGCTCTCTGGCGCGTTTTAAAATCTTGGTTTGACTCAACTAGTCTTAATTTAATTTTAATTTTAAGCGCCCTGTCTTTAAGCTTTCCTTTTTTGATTGTTACCACGCCCCAGAACTTGGCTTATTTTTTCTTGATTTTAGCGATTTTATCCGGCTTAACCTGCAAAAATTTTTATGATTATTTAATTATCATACTTTTATCATTAACCGCGGTTATTACGCATCCGATCGCCGGCATACCGGCTTTAATATTTTGCGCTTTTTTGGCCGTTTATCATAGCGATAAAACTAATATAAAAAAATATTTCTATACCCTTTTAGCCATAATCACTATTTTTATTTTGCCGACTGCTTTTTATTTTTTAAATAAAAATTTAATCACGGCCGCGCCAAGCGATAATTTAACTCAAAACATAAGCCAGCCAACATTTAATATCCCGAGTCAAGAAAATTTTATTTTAAATTTCATTTATCTCTACGGTTTTAATTTAAAATTTATTTTTAGCCTCCTAGCTTTAAGCGGAATTTTTATTGCCTATAAACACCGGGAACAATGTAAAATTTTATGGCTTTATCTTACGC
>JBAXOH010000141.1:0-1799 GCA_037133335.1 bacterium | reverse complement strand
TTATAGTTAAAAAAATTATCGAACTATTTCTGCTGAACATTGCTATTTTTTAGTTCCACCAGTCGCAATTTTAAAAAAGTATTTCCATTTTTCTCCGGTTTGGCATAACTCCTTAGTGTCATTTAAACATTTTTCAACATAAACTCTTGGCCTTTGTTTGCATACTTTAAAAACCGCGCTTTTTTTAAAATCCGGTATGTTCAATTCCTTAATTACCCCTAAAGCTAAATCCTGCCAGGCATAAGCCGGCGCCTTAGGCCTAAGCTGCCGGTTTTTTGAATCTTGGCTGAACAAATCACCTAATTTTTCCAAACCTTTGTCTATTTCCATACATATTATTATATCATAAAAAATCGTATATTGCTTTAAATATAAAATTTTGCTAACATAAAACATTATTAATAATAAATAACCTGCTACATGCCTATATTAAAAATAATAACTCAGCCCAATCCAATTTTAAGAAAAAAATCGCTTGAAATAAGTTCAGAAATTATAAAAACCGATGATTTTAAAAATCTTATTTCCTCTATGGTAAAAACCATGATTAAAACCGATGGCGTGGGTTTGGCCGCACCGCAAATAGGAAAAAATATAAGATTAACCGTAATTAATTCTAAGGACGGATTTTTTTGCCTAATAAATCCTAAATTTATAAAAAAATCTTGGGCTCGCGAGCTAGGCCAGGAGGGCTGCTTATCCATCCCCGGAGTCTTCGGTAAAGTTAAAAGACATAAAAAAATCAGCTTAACTTACTATAATCAAGATGGAAAAAAAACTAAAATGACTGCGGCGGGAATGATGGCGCGAGTTATTCAGCACGAAGTTGATCATCTTGACGGTATTTTATTTATAGATAAAGCGGTGGAAATAGAAAACGGCAACCAACCCAATAAAACAAAAAAATAATTAAAAATATAAATGACTGAAAAAAATAGCGATAAAACAAAAATTATCTTTATCGGTACCGCCGAATTCGGTTTGCCGGCTTTTCTAGCCTTAATAAAAGACGGCAATTTTGAAATAATTTTAGTAATCACCCAGCCGGATAAGCCGATAGGCAGAAAACAGGTCGTCACCTCTTCGCCCATAAAAATCGCGGCAGAAAAAAATAATATTACGATTTTGCAACCGGAACATATTATAGATATTAAAGAAAAAATTTCCTTGCTTGCGCCGGACTTAATTATCGTAGTAGCTTACGCTCAGCTTATCCCCGAAGAAATTTTAAATTTGCCGAAATACGGCTGTCTTAATCTGCATGCTTCGCTTTTACCGAAATATCGAGGCGCGGCCATAATCCAAGCCGCTATTTTAAACGGCGATAAGCAAACCGGTTTAACCGTAATAAAAATGGACAAAGGCCTGGATACCGGCCCGATCTTAGAGCAAACCGTGATTGACATAAACGATGAAGACACGGCCGGAACCTTATATGATAAATTATCAAAAGTTAGCTCCGATTTTATTATTGGAACAATAAAAAAATATCTGTCCGGAAAAATTATCCCTAAGACGCAAAGCTCCGACCAAACCAGCTACGCTAAAGTATTGACTAAAAGCGATGGTTTAATTAACTGGTCAAAGCCGGCTGAACACCTGGAAAAATTTATTAGAGCCATGAATCCCTGGCCGGTTGCTTGGACTTGGCAAGACGGCAAGCAAATTAAAATAATTTCCACGCAGAAAAAAATAATAGAAATAAACTCTTATAAGCCGGGAAAAACTTTTAAATACAATAACGGCTTAGCCGTGCAATGCGGCCGAGACGCTTTAATTATAACTAATCTGCAGTTCGA
>JBAXOH010000140.1:0-1834 GCA_037133335.1 bacterium | reverse complement strand
AAAATATATTATTATTGCGGCAGTGATTATGCTGCTTATTTTTTTGCATTATACGAAGCTGTTAAATCCACTTGAATCTTTTTTAAATCAAAAACTTAAGCCGGTATTCGGCTTTTTTTATTCTTTAAGTATAAATATAAATAAAACTTATTTAAGAGAGACAGAAAAACAAGATTTAGCGCTTGAGCTACAACAAGCCCGGGAAAAAATAAATCAATTAATCTCTGAAAATGTTAAGTTAAGGTTTTTAGAAGAGGAAAATTCGGTGCTAAGAAAGCATCTTAATTTTTTAAATAAAGACAATCGGCGATATTTAATGTCCAATATCATTTCTCGCGGCGAATTAACCGGTTCGAATGGCGAAGGCAATCAATCGGTCGTAATCGATAAGGGTTCGGCAGACGGCTTATTTAACGGATTGGCGGTCGTAAGCTCAACAGCCGTAGGTACTTCGAGCCAAGGAGTTATTGTCGGTAAAATTATTAATGTTAAAGAGCATATCGCGGAAGTTTATTTAGTCACTAATAAAAATAGTAAATTAGCTGTTTCAATTTTTGGAGAAAATAAAACTTCCGGCATTGCCTCCGGAGAGCTTGGCCTAACGGTTAAAATTGATTTTATACCCCAAACGGAAAATATTAAAGCCGGTGATATTGTAGCCACCTCGGGGTTAGAGCAAAACATACCGCGAGGCCTGGTGATAGGCCGGGTGACCAAAGTTAATAAAGAAAATAATGAAGTTTGGCAAACCGCTACCGTTGAACCGCTGATTGATTTAGACACTTTATCTGTTGTTTCGGTTCTGTTGCCGTAATAAATTTATCAAACCCCTTTAACAAAGGGGCAGACTCGACTTTAAGGCGAGGCGGGGATTTATAAGTTCATACATGAAATACTTCTTATTTATTGTTCGTCGTCAAATAAATCCCCCTAACCCCCCTTTATTAAAGGGGGCATATATATGAATATAGAAAAAAGTATTAAAAAAAATTTTGATTTGGTCCCATTCACAACTTTTCGCATCGGCGGACAAGCTGAATTTTTTATGATTGTAAAAAATAAGCAGGAGCTCGTAAAAGCTATAAATTGGGCCAGGATTAAAAAATTACCGTTGGCCGTTTTTGCCGGCGGCAGTAATATTTTGATTACGAGAAAAAAAATTAAAGGTTTGGTTTTAAAAATTTCCGGCGAACGCCATATTATTAAAAAAAATTATTTAATTTGCTGGGCCGGTACGAGCTTAACTGGGCTGGCTAAAGTTTCCGCCGTAAACGGTTTAACCGGTCTGGAATGGGCGTTCGGCATCCCCGGAAGCCTTGGCGGCGCGGTTAGGGGGAACGCCGGAGCTTATGGTTTTGATATCGCCGGCGCCGTAGCCGAAGTCGAAGCATACGATTTAATTAAAAATAAATTTATTAAATTGAATAATCGGGCTTGCGGTTTTGGTTATCGCAACTCGGTGTTTAAAAAAAGAAAAAATTTATTAATCGTGGCGGTTAAATTAAAATTAGCCAAAGGCGCGCCTGAAGAAATAAAAGCTTTAAGCCGGAAAAATTTCAACCATCGCCTCGAGTCTAAGCCTAAAAGCCCTAGCGCCGGCTGTGTTTTTAAAAATTTGGAATATAAAAAAGTTATAAAACAAAATAAAAAATTGGCTGAAGATTTAGCTTTTAAGGGTTTGGTTAGGGGTGGTAAAATTAGTGTTGGTTATTTAATTGATCAGCTTGGCTTAAAGGGTAAGGCCGTGGGCGGGGCCAAAGTAAGCGAAAAGCATGCTAATTTTATAATAAACACAGGTAAGGCTAAGCCAGAAGACGTTGTTAATCTTATAAAT
>JBAXOH010000139.1:0-1835 GCA_037133335.1 bacterium | reverse complement strand
TTGCCTATTTATTGTACTGCCCATAGCGATGAACCGCGCCTTAATTCTTTCGAGGCTTTAACTTTCCTTTGGGAAAACGGCTTTAGCCAAGAAAATTTAACTATCCCTAAACCGCTTTTTTATTCGCCCGACTTTAACGCTTTTTTCTATCAAGGCTTAAAAGGTGAAAACCTTTATCAATATATACGCCGGCAAGATGTAGCCACCGTCGAAAACGTGGTCGTTGAAGCCGCGGCTTGGTTTGCTAAGCTGCATAATCTAAATACCGACGCCAAAGGAGCAAAAAATTTTAACCCCCTAAACAGCCGGATTGAAACTATTATTCCGGGCATGACCCACGCCGTAACTAAAGTTAAGGCGGAAGCGCCCCGCTATTTTGAAATCTGCCGCCGGGCTTATGAAATAATAAACCAGGAAGAAAAAGATTTTTTGGCCTCAACTGAAAAACGCTGGTTTATTCATGGCGACGCCCACCCGGAAAATATTATTATTATTAATGAAAAAGAAATCGGCGTTATTGATTTTACCGATATCTGTTTAGCTGATTACGCCCGCGATCTAGGCGCCTTTTTGCAACAGCTGGAATTTATGATGCTTCGTAAAATTAATGACCGGGAGCAGGCGGAAAAAAATAAGCAGCTTTTCTTAAATAGTTATTTTAAAAATACTAAAATAACTCTAGACTATAACCTGCAAAAAAGAATTGATAATTATTATAACTGGACCGCTCTTCGTACCGCCATTTTTTTTCTGCTTAAAGACAAGGCTGAACCGGAGCGAGCGCACGGCCTGCTTATAAAAATCGGCCAAGACTTAAAATTAGATACAATTATTTAAAAATCTCACATTTAAAACCATGCTAATCGATTTGCAACTTCATTCAACTTATTCCGACGGCTATCTAACGCCTAGCCAATTAGCTGATTTTTTAGCGGCTAATAATATAAAAACCGCCGCCTTAACCGATCATAATACCATCGGCGGACTTGATGAATTTAGATTGGCTTGTAAAAATAAAAAAATAAAAACTATTAACGGCCTGGAGCTTTACGTTAAGCTTGGCCATAAAAAATTTAACCTTTTATGGTATAATTTTGATAAAAACAATCCGGAATTGCATAATCTTTTAAGAAAAAGCCAGGCCCGGCGCCGCCAGCAGATTAGAAACGCTTTAAAAAAATTGCGCCAGCGCGGTTTTAAAATAGATGAGAGCCGCCTGTTGGATAAATTCAATCATTACATTCCGCTTAATCATCTGATTGACCATATTTCTAAAATACCGGCTAATAAAAAAATAATTGTTAAAAAATTAAAAACAACCAACCCCGGCCAGGATGAAATATTAATTAAAATTTTTAAAAATCCGGCTTTTGCAAAAATCAGCGAAAGCTATATCGAACTAAAACAAATTTTAAAATTAAGAAAAAAAATTCACGGGCAATTAATTTTAAACCACCCGGGCAAACACGGCCAGCTGGATAGAAAATTTATCGCGGGAATTAAAAAGCTCGGCTTGGACGGCCTAGAAGTCGTCACACCGCACCACTCCATAGGCGCGGTTATGCATCTCCAGCGCCTGGCCAGAGAATATAAATTAATAATGGCCGGCGGCTCTGATTTCCACCGCTTTGAACCGGCGCCAGCCGACTTAAACAGCTGCTACAATTATTTTAGAATTGATTCTAATTGCTTAACCGATATTAAAAAAATAATCGGCTGATTTTTATGGCAGTCAATACTAAAATTTACGATAAAAAATTTTTTAATAACACTCTTGGATTTGAAAAATCATCAGCTAAAGCATTCTCGGACATATTAATTAATCATTTTAGGCC
>JBAXOH010000138.1:0-1838 GCA_037133335.1 bacterium | reverse complement strand
TAGTAAAATTTTTGGATAAATTATATATAAAATAAAAATATGTCTTTAAAAATTTATTTAAATATACTGAAAACCGGAATATATTTATCCTTTATCTCGGTTTTTTTAGTTTTTACGAATTTGCTTTTTCCTTATATAACTTCCAAGCAGATTTATTTTAACATTTTGATTGAGATTTTAATGGTTTTTTGGCTAGGGCTGATTATAAAATATCCCGAAGTTAGGCCGAAAAAATCCTTTATTACTTTCGGTTTATTGGCTTTTTTCGCGGCTTTATTTATTTCTTCAATTTTTGGCGTTGATTTTAATTTAAGTTTTTGGGGAGACGTTGAAAGAATGCTCGGGCTTTTTCATGCTTTGCATTTCTTTTTATTTTATTTGATTATTATTACGGTTTTTCGCGGCGTCCGCGATTGGCGTAATTTATTTATAGTTTCGGTAATCGCCGCCACCGCGGTTTGTCTTTACGCTTTATTTAAAATTCCTTATAGCACGATCGGCAACACGGCCTATGTCTCCGGTTATGCGATTTTTAATTTTTATTTCGCTTTAATTTTATTTTTCCGGCGCCGGGACGAAGAAAAAAAGAAACATCAAGATTGGATTATAAGCGCGCTTTATTTAGCCGTCGCTCTTATAATGTTTTTAGTTATGAGCGTGACTAATACTAGAGGAGCTTACGTCGGTTTAGGCGTAAGTTTAATTTTATTTTTTATTTTGCATGTTTTATACAGTCAAAGTAAAAAAATAAAAATTTACAGCCTGGCGGTTTTTGTTTTAATGGTTGTTTTAGCCGCATTGGTTTTTATTTTCCCGACAAGTAAACTAGTAAGCGGCACGCCGATTCTAAGAACTATAGCGCAAATTTCTTCAAAACAAGTTACTTTTCAAACCAGGTTAATTTCCTGGAAAGCGGCGCTTAAAGATTTTCCTAATCATGCCCTTTTAGGCACGGGCTATGGAAATTTCGCTATAACTTTTGATAAATATTTTGATCCGATATTTTATAGTTACACCGCGAGTGAAACTTATTTTGACCGGGCGCATAATAATTTAGTGGACTTAGCTTCAACCGCCGGTTTATCCGGGCTGTTAACTTATTTTTTAATTTTTGTCGCGGCCGGCTACTATTTATTTAAAGGTAAAAAGGAGGGAAAAATTTCCACTAATGAATTTATTTTACTTATTTGTTTATTTGTAGCTTATTTTATCCAGAATTTAGCCGTGTTTGATTCGTTAGTGACTTATATTTCTCTTATGCTGACTTTAGGTTATATTTATTGGCTAACTAATGGCGAAGAAGAAGAAGAACTTACTTCCGGCGGAGGTTTAACTAATAAAGAATTGGCGGTTTTAATTATTTCCGGTTTTATATTATTGTTTGTTACTTATCAATATAATATAAGGGTGTATCAGATGCTAAATGGCACGATTAACGGTCAGGTCAAATTTTCTAAAGGCGATATCGCGGCCGGGGTAGAGGAATATAAAAAAGCTTTGAGTTTAAATACGCCGTTAGACCGAGATAGCCGGGCCAGTTTAATTAACGCGATTAATGGCCGGCAGAATGAATTGTCGTCGCTTAGCGGGCAAGCGGTCAAGGAAATCGCGGATTACGCTATAAGCTTAGCCGAGGCTAATGTAAAATTAAATCCGGCCGATAGCATGATGCAGATGCAATTAGCTCAAGCTTTAAACACGGCCGCTTTTGTTAATCAGGATGATAAAAATAAACTTTCTCTTTATTCTAGCCGCGCCCTAGAAGCGATTGATAAAGCCATAAATTCAAGCCCCGGCCGTATAACGACTTATTTTTCTAAAGCCCAGATGTATATAAC
>JBAXOH010000137.1:0-1838 GCA_037133335.1 bacterium | reverse complement strand
CTGGCAAAAATAGCGTCAAGCGCTATTTTACAGGATTAATAAAAATTTAATAATTTTTTATGTTTTATCTCAGATAAAACATAACATTTAAACTTTTTAAAGTCAACCTGCGGGCGGGCGGGTAGAATAAAAAATATATTTTTAGCCTAATTTTTGAAATAAACTGCCGATCTATTCTTTTCCACTCCTTATTCACAGTTTGTAAACATTATAGTCTATTTTACATTTATAATTAAGCTGATATAATGGCTATTGAAATACATTTACTAATTATTTTAATATTTTATTTTAAAATAAATTATAATTCCCTCGTGTTATGAATAACGAACAACTTTGGCAAGCAATCTTAGGTGAAATTGAACTCAGCTTGTCCAGGGCTAACTTCACTACTTGGTTTAAAGGCACATTTATTTCTTCCCTTGAAAATGGCCGGGTGATTATTTGCGTGCCTAACACCTTTACCAAAGCTTGGTTAGAAAAAAAATACCACAAAGAAATTTCTAACGCTTTTAAAAGCATCGGCTCAGGAGAAATTAAAGAAATTATATATAAAGTTGAGGCTAAAAAAGAGTCATCGTCTGACGAATTTATAAAAATTGTTTCCAGTCATAGTGGATCCTTGACCAATGGCAAAAATATGGAAAATAAGCCAAAGATTGTTAACCGTTTTGGGCTTAACAACCGCTATGTCTTTGATAATTTTATTGTCGGAAAAAATAATGAACTAGCGCACGCGGCTTGCCAAGCTGTATCCGCTAACCCGGGGCATGCCTATAACCCGCTTTTTATTTATGGCGGCGTAGGCTTGGGCAAAACCCATCTATTACAGGCTATCGGTCACGAATTATCAAAAAAAACCGACAAAATTTTATATGTTTCCTCTGAAAGATTCACTAATGACTATGTCCAGGCGGTTAGAAACGGCCAGGCTAAAAATTTTAAAGATCATTACCGTAATGTTGATCTATTATTAATTGACGATATCCAATTTATGGGCGGTAAAGACGGTACCCAAGAAGAATTTTTTCATACCTTTAATGAACTACATCAAACCAATAAACAAATAGTAATTTCTTCTGACCGACCGCCCAAAGCCATACCGGCCCTAGAAAAAAGGCTGCTATCGCGCTTTGAATGGGGTATGATCGCTGATGTTAGCTCACCCGACTTAGAAACCAGAATCGCCATCTTAGAAACAAAATGCCGAGAAAAAAATTATAAACTTGATAAAGAAATTTTAGCTTATATTGCCAACAATATCACCAACAACATCCGCGAATTAGAAGGTGCTTTAAACCGCTTAATCGCTTATTATGAATTTAATAACTCACTACCATCAATAGATTCAACTAAAAGTATTTTAGCCGGTATAATCTCTAACTTTCAATCCAAATCAACTACAGCTAAAACAATTATTGAAGCGGCGGCCAAGTTTTTTGATATTAATATTAAAGACCTAGTCGGCCAAAGCCGTAAAAAAGAACTGGTTGTGCCAAGACAAATCGCTATGTATTTAATGCGTAAAGAAATTAACGCCTCTTACCCATCAATCGGCCACGAATTAGGCGGCCGCGACCACACCACAGCCATGCATGCTTATAATAAAATAGAGCGAGAGTGCCGAGAAGATGAAAAAATAAAACAACACATAGATTCTATAAAACAGGTAATTTACAGCGGTTAATAATTTGGTGAAAAGTTATGTTTTATTTGTTAATTATTTGTTTATAATTTTGCTAACAATTTTTTTATCCCCAATTAGTTTGTTTTTTTAACACCCTTTTCAACGCTCACCCCACAACAAATTAAGCAATAAAATATTAAAAATTAGGCAAAAT
>JBAXOH010000136.1:0-1847 GCA_037133335.1 bacterium | reverse complement strand
CTCTCCCGCTCTATTTAGACAAACGCTCAGAAGTATTAAAACTAATACAACGAATGCGTGATGAGGCTCACAGATTTTGAATTACTTTTCACAGAAACAAAAGATCAAAAGCCTTTTTAAAAACAGAATTAGAAGAAATTGATGGTATTGGTGATAAAACAATTGAATTACTTTTAAAGGAATTTAAAAGCATTGAAAACATAAAAAAGGCATCTACAGAAGCAATTGAGAACATTGTTGGCAAAGCGAAAACTGCGGTAATATTAGAATATTTTAGTCAGTCTTCGAGTTAAGTAGATGGCGGCTCAAAGCCCGCAATGACGAACACCATGACTTTCTTTAATTTATTTGAAAACCAAAGGCAATATAGCCCCACACTCAAATCGTCATCCTGAACTTGTTTAAGGATCCCCGCTATGAAGTTTAATTCAAGTACTTAATTATACTGCTAATCGGGATTTAGCTTCGCTGAAAATAGTTGAAATCCCGATTTTATTTATTTTCGGATTTTAAATTAGGAGTGTTCGGAAGAAAAATTTGAACCCTAAAATTTGATATCCGATTTTGATTTTTATCGAAATACGAGGCTTGGATCGCCACCACATTGCTTTACAACGAGTTTAATAATAAATTCATTCAGTTCAAACGAAATTCTTCTAACTGCTGTTTTGTATCCAACTTGGTTTAGCCGTTTATATATCAATACTAACATTGAAGAAATTAAAGTCATATAAAGCATAACCTTCATTCCATTTTCGCTGGTTGATGTGATATGACTAAAATTTAACTCTTGTTTTAGAAATCTAAAAAACACTTCTATGTCCCAGCGTTTTTTATAAAAGGATAAAATTTCTTCAACGCTTTTATCAAATATATTTGTTAGAAAGTAGTATGTTATTCCCGTTTTGGGATGTATTGCAGTTATCAAGCGAAAATTATTTTCATTTAACGTTTTTGTATGATATAATTTTAAAAGAATTTTTTTGTCATCTATTAATTCTAACACACCTACTGGTCTATTGTTACCGTGTTCTATTTCCTCTACTATTTTATAATTAGCATTTTTTTTAAGCCTAGTAACAAATAATGTTGTTTGTTCATTTAGATTGCAAAAAACCTCTCTACTTTGGACTCCGCGATCAAAAACAAAAATGGAAGACTTGTTTGTATTTGCATATTTATAAATAACTTCTGGAATAGTTTTGTCTTCAGACAAGCACTGTTTATCAGTAAATAACTCAGATGTACAAGGAAAAAATCCATCATAGCCAATAGTATACTTAATTTGTTTTTTTCCATTTTTCTTTAATCCGACATTCATTCCCTTCTTTAGCTTATTTGCTGCCTCGGCAATCATAGTAGAATCTACACGAATTAGCTTATGGTTTTCAATTTCAACATCATTGTAATATTGGCTATACTGTTTGAAAATTAACTCATAAGCTTGTTTGAAAAAATCAGGATTAATTACAGATAATCGCTCAGAAATCGAATTATACTTAACGGTTTTAAAAGCTGTCAGATTAAAAAGAAACTTGAATGCAGAGCTGTTAAAAATGTCTTCCATTGTACGCAGACTATTACGTTGGCATTCAATAAGTGCATAAAGTATTAAATAAAGAACACTTTTGCCATCTAAAACTTTAACATAATAATTAACATTTGTTTTGTTTGCTATTCGATTTAGTTCTTCATCTGGTAACAATGTAAGCAGATTAATTACAGATATCTTTTTTTCTTTTGGCAACATTTATCATCCTATTAAAAGACAAAAGTAAATGCAAAAATTTAATTACACGCCTCTTTTGCTGATAGTTATAAACAGAAAGGACAAAAACATGTTGAAA
>JBAXOH010000135.1:0-1859 GCA_037133335.1 bacterium | reverse complement strand
CGATGGTTGAGTCGGATTATCCTGGTGTTTAGTGGGGCGGTTGGCATATTCATGTGATTCGCCCTACAATATGTCAATAATAGAAATTATTCGCATGAGTGATAATTTGGGATTTGTTGGTAAATAATATTTTTTCTAAATCATGCTTTTCATAATCAATGCTTATACCATGCTTCGTTTTTCCTTATAAATCGCGACCTTTCTCAGACCTTTGGTGATGCGCCGCAATTAAGTCGTGTACTCATCTCCGGTAATGAACGGGGTTAAAAACAGCCAATAGATTTAATTAGACCTGCATGCAGGGATAAATCCCTACACCACAAAGGATGAAATGGCCTTAGTGACGAACAAAAACTTTAGCGGCTGGCGGTGGAGGTCGATACTCTATAGCGCTTCGAGCCTGAACGATAGACTGACCTCGGTTATTCGGTGCACCACGAATTGTCGCTCCCTCATTAGTTGGGAAGCACGCAGGATAGAATACTCCTGGGGGATAATTGCACCGGCCGCAATTTATAGCCGCGGAAAGGGACGGAAGCAATGGATCAAGATGTGGAAGTAGTCCACAGCCGGTGCTGCGGGTTGGATGTACACAAAAAAGTAATCGAAGCCTGCATCATTGTACCGGAAGGCAAAATGCGCAATCAGTACGGAACCATGACGGACGATCTGAAAAAACTGGTGACATGGTTACAAGAACATCAAGTCAAAGTTGTGGCTATGGAAAGCACAGGCGTTTACTGGAAACCCATCTACAACATTCTGGAATTGGCCGGATTCGAAATTCTGGTGGTGAACGCACAGCACATCAAGGCGGTTCCCGGACGTAAAACGGATGTAAAGGATGCAGAATGGATTGCGATGTTGTTGCGACTGGGGTTGCTGAAAGGCAGTTACATTCCCAACCGGGAGCAGCGTGAGTTGCGGGAACTGCTGCGTTACCGAACCAAGTTGGTGGAAGAACGCGGTCGCGAAGTGCAACGGATGCAAAAGATCCTGGAAGGAGCCAACATCAAGCTTTCTTCGGTTGCAACCAATATCATGGGCAGTTCCGGCAGGTCGATGATTGAGGCGATGATTGACAAAATCGAAGATCCCCGCGTGCTGGCAAAATTGGCCCAAAAACGATTGAAAAACAAGCGGGAAGACTTGGAACGCGCCTTGAACGGCTTGATGGGAGAGCATCAGCGTATGATGCTGCAGGTTCAATTGAAACACATTGATTTTCTGGACGAGTCCATCGAGAATCTCGACAAGGAGCTGGCTGAACGCAAAAAAGATGATACAACTTTTCATGAATCCCTGGACCTCTTGGACGGGATTCCCGGCGTCGGAGTCCGAATCGCCCAAGCGATCCTTGTGGAAGTCGGCACGGATATGAACCGATTTCCCAGTGCCGACCATTTGGCCGCATGGGCTGGCATGGCGCCAGGGAATAATGAGAGTGCTGGAAAACGCAAATCAGGACGAGCCCGGCCGGGTAATTCGCACTTGCGCACGGTATTGATTCAGGCGGCCCATGCCGCAGCCCGCGTAAAAAGCTCCTATCTGAGTGACCAGTATCAACGGATTGCAGCGCGTCGGGGCTCCAAACGTGCTGCGGTAGCCGTGGGTCATTCGATATTGGTGATGGCATATCACATCTTGAACCGACGCGAGCCGTATAAAGAACTGGGTCATGACTATTATCAACTGCGACGCAAAGACGTGAAAATCAAGCACCACTGCAAAGAATTGCTCAAGCTGGGTATCGTGATTAATCTGGACGCAAGCACTCAAACTACCACCGTATAAGCTCAAGATCTTCACTGCGGGGAGTTCACAGAAGTTCTTTGGAGGACTTCGGCGAAGAACTTTGT
>JBAXOH010000134.1:0-1866 GCA_037133335.1 bacterium | reverse complement strand
GAGAAATATATTGCGTCGGCAGAGGTGTTCGCCACAGCGGAAAGGTTTGCCCATACCAGGGATGGCCCTGGCCGCTTTATGGAAAGCGAGAGGTAATACGCATCCACCTGCGCGGCAAGCGCGGGCGTAAAGTTCATGCTGCCTTCCGCGAAATTTGCAGATATGTTTTGCGGACGGAGATAGGCAACCGGGATTGATGCCTCGGCGGTGTTTATGGTGAGGTTGCCAGAATCGGAATAGGCCTCGAAAAACGATTCTGCGCGCAGAAGCTCGCGCTGGTAGTTTTTCAGCCGCGCGCTGTCAAGCTCGAATGTGGCATTTCTGCCTGAAAGCGTGAAGTTGAGAGGGCCTGCTTCGGCTAGGGAGGAAATGGAATAAGAGGCTGCATCGGACTGGAAGGCAAGCCCGCCGATTTTGGCAGGCTCTGCCGATGCAGCGCCCATGGACTGCACATAAAGCGAGATTGCGGATGATAGGAAAATCAGCGCAAGCAGTAGGAGAAGCGCGGAAAATGTCAATGAGCCCTGATGGCGCTTGTTTAGCCAGACCATACCGTCATCCTCGCAATCCCGTAATAGCCAGCGGAGCTTCCATTGATCGCCAAAAAGGCGCGCTCCGATGCGGAATAGATTTTTGCAGCTGTGAAATTCGAGCCAAGCGTGATGCTTGTGTTTTTGGAAAATCCGCTGTCAGTGTATTTGTAATAGTCGATTGAAAGCCGCCATTCCAGGTTGGCAGCCACCGCTGAATTAAGAGTTGAATTGATGCGTGTGGCATTGCCTGAGGCAAGATCGACTTGCAAGTCAAGAACGGAAAGCAGATCCTCGCCCTGGCGCTTGAAGAGCAGCTGGTCCGACGCGCTTTCCTCCGAGCTTGCGGCAAACATGTAAAATCCGCTCGCTGCGCTCAGAAGCAGCACCACTGCCAGAAGCGCGTCCAATGTGAAGACAAATCCTTTAGCCATGAGCCCTAACCTCTGCCCTGCAAGCATCCAAGCGGCGCGCAAATGAAAATCCCTTAGCCATAGACATTAACCCTTAATTTTACAATGTTGCCATCCAGAACCGCGTATCTTGTGATTGACACGATGACTTTGGAGTACACCGTGAGGTTTCCGCCCTCGTAAAGCCGCACGCCGTTTGTGTCCTCTATGTAAAAGGTGAATTGCTCCTGCATTCCAAGAAGCGATTTTTGCGCGGAATAGTTAAGCGCGGTGAACTGCGCTATCTTGGCGGAAGAGAGCTTGTAGGGGACGGTCGCAAAGCCTGCCATGGAAATATTGGAACTGTTCGAGCTTCCCGCGCTTTTGATGAGCAGGTCGGTTGCCGAGACTGCGGCAAACTCCATCCTATTCTTTTTCATCGCCTTTTGCGCGGATGTGACCGAAGTTTCCCAGCTGTCCACGAAAAATACGAACAGCAGTGAGAAGACTACAACTGCCATCACTATGTCTATTGCAAATGATTGCCCGCGCGAGCAATTGCGCTGCGAGGCTGCTCGCAGCGGATGATTGCCGAAGAAGCTGTTCCGCAGTTGCGAACGGCTGGCAGGGAAGGGAGAGTTACGCAATCCGCACCACCCCGTTTGATGAAGTCGCCGTGGCGTTCTTGGCAAGCGCAAAGAAGGATGCACCGGTCGAGTTTGTGATGTTCATGGAAGGCAAGCCGCAGCCCAAGACCAAAGCGAAAGCACCCGCCAAGGATGACAGCGATCCCGCTCTGCAAGGCTGGAAGGCGCGCGACTGCAAAGCAGTGGTCAAAAACGGTATCGTGCGCGTCACGAACATTGGCTTTGAATGCTTCCTCGGCTTCGGTGCCGGCAAGCACAGCGGCCCCAGCACCGCGATCTTCCGCATCAAGGCCAAAC
>JBAXOH010000133.1:0-1866 GCA_037133335.1 bacterium | reverse complement strand
ATTATAGATTATTTAAATAAAGGCGATGTTTTAGTGCTTAACAATACTAAAGTAATGGCGGCCAGATTAATTGGAAAACGGGCAAGTACGGGAGGGAAAGTTGAAGTATTTTTGTTGCAAAAATCCCCCCTGCCCCCCTTTGCTAAGGGGGGTTGTATTTGGCAATGCTTAGTTGGCGGACAAAAGCGAAAAGAAAATTTAAAAGTTGAATTTGAAAAAGGCCTAAAAGCTGAAATTTTAAAAAATAATTTAGATGGGACTTGGAATGTTAAATTTAATAAAAGCGGCGTAAATTTTATGAAGTTGGTAAAAAAAATCGGTCGAGTGCCTTTACCGCCGTATATAAAACGAGATTCTATAGCCTCGCTTCAAAATGACAAAAATAAATATCAGACTGTTTATGCTAATGATAAAAAAATCGGTTCGGTGGCCGCGCCTACGGCCGGTTTTCATTTTACTAAAACTTTGATTAGTAAACTCAAGAAAAAAGGCGTGCAATTTGAGTATATAACTTTGCGGGTTGGCCTAGGTACTTTTGCGCCGGTAAAAGTTGATGATATAACCAAACATAAAATGCATGCCGAATATGTGGAAGTCAGTAAAAATGTTTTAAGTAATATTGCCAAAGCTAAAGCAGAGGGTCGAAGGGTTGTTGCGGTCGGTACGACAAGCGTGAGAACTCTAGAGAGCGCGTTTAGTAAAAAAGAGTTGCGAGATTATTCATTTTGGACCGATATTTTTATTTATCCAGGTTATAAATTTAAAATTGTTGATGCCATCATAACTAATTTTCATTTACCAAAATCAACCTTGATAATGTTAATTTCCGCCTTCGTCGGCAGAGAAAAAGTATTTAAAATTTATAAGGAGGCAATTAAGAAAAAATATCGTTTTTTTAGCTATGGCGATGCCATGTTTATATTTTAACCTTTATCCTGTTAAATTCCTACGGGACTCGAAGCGTATTTAACAGGGTTGACTAAATCAAGTTTTTTAAGTTATAATAAGATTAAATTAATAAATAATTAATAAATTTTTTATGTCCGTACCAGCCAAAAAAAGGTCTAGAAGCGAAGTTCGCCGTGGCCGTTCGCACCAGGCTTTAAAAAAAGTGAAATTAAACAAATGCCCAAAATGCAGTAAGGCCGTATTACCTCATACCGCGTGTAAATTTTGCGGTTCTTATAAAGGGCGCGTTGTTTTAAAAATAAAAAGCAAGATTAAAAAAGAGAAGAAATAATTAATTTATGTCCAATCGCCATTTAGCCAGGACCATCGCCATGCAAACTCTGTTTTCTTGGGATTTTAACGGTAAACAAGAAAAAGATTTAAATGATTTAATTGAGCAAAATTTTAAGCAGTTCGCGCCAAAATTTAATGATCATGGTTTTGTCAAATGTATTATTAACGGCGTGATAAAACATAAAACTGAAATTGACGGCTATATAACTAAATATGCCACTGAATGGCCGCTAGACCAGATTACCATAGTAGATAGAAATATCTTACGCATTGGCGTTTATGAATTAATTTTTGATCAGGACATACCCTCGAAAGTAGCCATTAACGAAGCTATTGAAATCGCCAAAACTTTCGGTGGCGAATCATCAGGTAAATTCGTTAACGGAGTTTTAGGCGCGATTTATAAGGATGTGGCCGAGACTATTAAAAAAACAGAAAAGCCTCAACACATTGAAGAATCTGAAATACCAATTAATAATTAAAATAATTTGCCATTTGTAATTAGCGATTCTTAATCATTTGCTGAATTTCTAATTTCAAATATCAAATTTTTATTCTCATGAAAGATTTTTCAAAACTAGAAGAATTAATTTCAGATTTGATTGATCGGCTTGAAGATCCGGT
>JBAXOH010000132.1:0-1896 GCA_037133335.1 bacterium | reverse complement strand
TAAAAAATCAATGGCGATTTTCATGCCGTCTATTACCCTCTCCGGATAATGCTCTAAAATGTAGCCGTCTTTATAAACGCCAGGTTCGCCTTCGGCCGCATTACAAACGACATATTTTTTATTGCCAACGGCATTTTTAACCGCCAGCCATTTTTTTTCCACGGGAAAACCGGCACCGCCACGCCCGACTAAACCAGCTCGTTTAATTTTAAATAAAATATCCATATCTAAACTTATAACAATTTTTTCTTATTTATATACTCGCATAAATCCGCGAGCCGGTAAGAGTACCCCCATTCATTGTCATACCAAGAAATAATTTTCAGCATATCACCGCCAATAACTTTAGTTAAAGACAAATCTACAATCGCGCTGGCCGAGTTACCTATAAAATCCGATGATACCAAGGGTTCGTCGGTTACCGCCACATAACCTTTATAATTTTGGGCGGCGACTTGCTTTATAACTTTATTTACAGCCTCCACGGTTACTGTTTTCTCCGTAATAAAAACCGTATCGCAGAGCGATACGACCGGAGTCGGAACTCGTAAAGCCAAGCCGTCAAATTTTCCGACTAATTCAGGAATAGTTTTGGCTACAGCTTTAGCCGCGCCGGTCGTGGTCGGTACGATATTTAAAGCCGCCGCTCGAGCGCGGCGCAAATCCTTATGCGGACCGTCCACTAAATTCTGATCGGCCGTATAAGAATGAATCGTGGACATAGTAGCTTTTTTAATGCCGAAGTTATCGGAAATTATTTTAGTTACCGGCGCTAAGCAATTAGTCGTGCAGGACGCCATGGAAATAATTTTATCATTTTTATCTAAATCTTTTTCATTAACCGATAAAACGATGGTTTTTATAGCTTCATCTTTGGCCGGCGCGGAAATAATTACTTTCTTAGCTCCGGCTTTAAGATGCTGTCCGGCTCCGGACGCATCCAAAAATCTGCCCGTACATTCTAAAACAATATCTACTTTCATTTTATTCCAAGGTAATTTTGCCGGTTCTTTTTCCGCCAGCACTTTATATTTTTTCCCGCCTACCACTAAATTATCGGCCAAAGCCACAACTTTCTTTTCATATTTGCCATAACAGCTATCATATTGTAAAAGCTGCGCTAGCGTTTTAGTGTCAGTTAAATCATTTATAGCCACGACATTAATCCCCTTTTTATTAAGCAAAATTTTAAAAACCGCTCGGCCGATTCTGCCGAAGCCATTGATGGCAATATTTACCCCGTTAGATTTTTGCATATATTTATCTTGCCCCGTTTATATTTTAAATGATCTAACGGGGTGAATAGATTTTAATTTAAAAATTATAAAATTATTATAGCATAAATTGCACAAAACAAAAAACAGCCTTTCGGCTATTCTTGTTTTACTATTAGCTAACTGCGAATTATTTTATATTTTTTTAACTTTGGCCACTTCCACCTCAACCACACCACCAGCCTCGCCGTTGCCTTCTTCCAATAAAACCTTTACTGTCTGCTTTAAAATATAACGAGCCAAAACCCGGCCTTTCCGACCTTCAACTTTAACTTGGCTATCGAGTGGCGGTAAATTTTCCGCCAACTTTTTATAACCATCTTCTTCGTAAGACAAACAGCACATTAAACGACCGCAAATGCCGGAAATTCTTTCCGAACCGCGATGCACGCATTGCTGAAGCTCGGCCATTTCCGAAGTTATGGAATTAAGATCGCCTAAAAAACGAGAACAACATAAAGAACGGCCGCAATGCCCGAAGTCACCGCAAAACCTAGCTTCGTCGCGAATACCGATTTGCTGCAATCTAATACTGCGGCTAAAATGCTTGGTTAAATCTTTTACTAATTCTCTAAAATCAATTCTTGAATCAGCTATAAAAGGAAAGGTTATTCTAGCATCG
>JBAXOH010000131.1:0-1946 GCA_037133335.1 bacterium | reverse complement strand
CCCCTGAACAATCCTTTGGCCGACAAATTTTCGGCCAGCTCTAAATTTTGCTTGGCCAATTTTTCATAGGTCAAATTCTTAAAAACGCAGCCGGCGCTTGGTTGCTTCGGGTTTGTGAGCTTGCGCTTTCGCGAGTTTTCTTTAGTTAAATCTTTTATTTCATCCGTCTTACCGCGCCTTAATTTTAATTTGACATTAACAATAAATAAATTTTTCTTTTCTATTTTAATATCACTATCAACTATAAAACTATAAGCCAAACAAAACAACAGTAAAAAATAAATGATTGATAATGGTAAAAAAATAAAATTTAATTGGCCCAAAAAAACAACTGGCCTATTTGTTTTTTCTAAAATTAAATTCACCCGAGAACTGCTCCTAATCTTTTTAGATTTCTCTATCTCTAAGTAAGCAATATTTCTTAAATTTATCAAGTACTCTTCAAACCACGAATTCGTAGTATACCAATATCTATCAATCATAAACGCCTTCAATCTACCATCAATAACTAATTTTTCTAAAAAAATTTCACTAAAATTCTTAACTCGCGATAATTCTCTTAATGACAAAAAACCCAGTCGTTTATAATTATAAACACTAACTGGCAACGCCTGATTTTTTTTATTTACTTTTTTCATTACTAAAATTATAACACAAAAATAATGATAAAAAAAGAACTCTCCGCTTTCACGGAGAGTTCCCAAAAAATACTTTTATTTTTTAGCCGCCGCCTTAGCGGTATCGGCTTGTTGCTTAACATAATCAGCAATTGTCTTTACTACCTGAGAATCTTCCTTCAACTTTTCGGTTAACATTACCTGACTAACATTAATAATCATCTGATCTACTGGGCCATGCAATTCATTACCCAATTTTACCAAAGTTAAGCTCTGTTGCGCTTGAGCAGCGGCAGTATCAGCCCCCTCTTGTGTTCTCTGCAAGGGCTTATCTACTACTTGTAGATAATAAATATTTGTTAAAATTAAACGCTTATCATCGGCACTAACTATTTTACCAAAATAAACTTGGCCATTAGATAAAAATACTGCCTGCCAACCAGAACCATAAATATTAGACTTACTCACTCCCGGCAATGACATGCCAGAATATTGACCAAGGGTAATATAAACACCAGCCAAAATAATTACCGTCGCTACGGCAATCAACCAATGAGTAATAATAAACTTTCTTTCACTTTTTTCCGACTGCCCTTCACTCTGAAAATCTATCTGGTCATTAGCCACCTCTTCAGAAGCGATGCGTCGTTTCTTTTTGTAATCGATCATCCTTTTAATCTTATGATTTATTTAATTTTAAATTAATCCTTATCTATTATAACACTACCATTAAGCGGATTCAATATCCTCATCTTCCTCAACCGCTTTTTTATTAATATCCAAAAAATCACCTACAGCCACACCAATTGCTGTAGTTACTGGTACGGCCAAGGCGATACCCAATATACCGGCGATCTTAGCACCCACCAATAAAGCAACTATAGTTATTACTGGATTTAAACCAACAGTGCGACGCATTACTTGTGGTACTAAGATATGATTTTCGGCAAATTGAATCAAATAATAAAGAATTAAAACTCCTACCGCTAACATTGGATATTGCGTAAAGGCAATAAAAACTGCTGGAATAGCGCTAATAATCGGCCCCAAATAAGGCACTATTTCCATTACACCGGCCAACAAAGCTAACACCACGGCATATTTAACGCCCAAAATAGTTAAACCGATCCAAACTAAAACAAAAATTACTAAAGATAATATTAACTGACCGCGCAACCATAAACCAATTTTATCCTGCATGCGATTCATTAAATTGGTAAGATACGGCTGATGTTTTAATGGCACAAGAGAACGAACTAATCTTTTGGTTGCCTGCTCTTCTACGGTCATATAAAAAGTTAAAACAAAAACTAAAATAAATGCGACTAA
>JBAXOH010000130.1:0-1955 GCA_037133335.1 bacterium | reverse complement strand
TTTCGCAAGTAATTATGCTAACTTTTTCCAATGCTTTTAGCGGTGGGGGCGGTAATTTTATTAATGCTCTTGGTATCCAAAAATTTTTAGATATCGCCAAAGGTAAAAGTGATTTTTGGGGTGTTAAAGAAGGCACTTTAAATTTAACCAACACGGTAGCGGCCATGATGTTTGTTATTATTTTGTTAATTGTTGCTACGGTGGCTATGTTAGCTATAATGATTATATTTTTAATGAGAATGATAATGCTGTGGATTTATATAATTTTATCGCCGTTTGCTTTTTTATTAATGGCGTTTCCGGCTGGGCAGAAGTATGCTTCGCAATGGTGGTCAGAGTTTGTAAAATATTTAATAAATGGTCCAGTTTTAGCATTTTTTATTTGGTTAGCGCTTATGGTAATGAGCAATGCTCCAAAATTTGAAAATAGCATATTTTTTGATCAAAAAACAAGTACGCTTACTGGTGGTGGTGGCAATGCTCTTTTTGCAGCAGTAACTACTAGTACTTTTGTTTCATTTATTTTAGCGATAGGTATGCTAGTCGGCGGCTTAATGATTTCTCAGCAAATTGGCGGTTTAGGCGCGTCCGCGGGTATGAGCATGCTGAATAATTTAAAGAGTAAAGGGATAGGTGCGTTAAAAGCCGCTGGAGGTGTTCCTTTAGCAATCGGCAAATTTGGAATATTTAAGGCCGGCAGAGTGGCGGATTCCTTGCAGATGAAAGGGCAGGGCTTGCTTGCTAAAGGTGTGGCTAAAGTAACCAAAGGAACTTTTGGAGAAAAATATCAAGCCAAATCTTTAAATTATAGAATGATTAAAGAAGGTTGGGACAGGGGTCAGGCGGTTAAAATGCGTGATTACGAGGGAACTAAAGCCGGCGCTTGGCAAGATCAGTTTAATCGCACCACTAGCGCTTCAATAGGCATTCCGATTGTTTCTCAAATTATGAGAAATAAGGCAGAGAAGAAAGCTAAAGGATATCAAGAGGATAAGCAAAAAGAAGAAGAGGCGCTTAGCCAAGATAAAAAGAATCTTGAAACAACAACAGAACCGATGGCGCAGAATATATTAAAGAATATTATAGAAAATAGAGAAAATAGAATTAAGGAATTAAATGACAATATAAGAAGCGAAATTAATAAATCACAAAACGCTTTGACTTTAGGCAAACTTCCTCCGCAAAGGTATATGCGCTTACAAGAGCAGGAGAGAGGCCAAGCGGCATATTCCAGAATTGCGAAAGAAGAAGATTTGAGCGAAGAGAATAAGGTGCATAGTTTTCAGGCTGCAGATAAAGCGGGCAATGAAAGCGATAAAAGAGCTTATATGGGTCATTTAGCCGATTCTAATAGCATTAATGCTCTTTTTGAGGATATGGGCGAAGATTTTACTGCAGAAAATATTATAAAAGTTTTTAAAGAAAAATTTGGCGATGCCGCTGGCGATGTTATGGCTGAAGTAAGCCGTCGGGCCGAGGCGGTCGGTAATTTTAAGTTTATGGGACTTCATAAATTTGATGTCGCTCAAGGCAGAAATCGTGTAGCGACAGTAGATGAGCAAAGCGAATACGTCGCGAGAAAAGATAATGAAAAATATGCCCAAAATCACGCCAGAACCACTCACTTTGATTCCTTGTATGATAAAACTAAAGAGAAGGGCTTAACATTAAGCGATAACGGCCTTACGCAATTACTGCATATTGCTTCTAGTACAGGCAGAATGAAAGAAATTGGCAATGGCAATTATCAAACCAGATATGGAGAAATGGTAATTAAATTAGAAAATAATATTCGTGGTAAAGCTAAAGAGCTTGAAGGAAATGGCAGAACGGCGGATGCCGCTGGTTTAATAAAAGTTCTAGATAAGTTTAAAGAAAATTATGGTCCAGGCGCATTAGCCAAAAAAGAAAAAAATAAATCTAGCGGACAAGAAGGGGTCGATAATGATTAGTAG
>JBAXOH010000129.1:0-1971 GCA_037133335.1 bacterium | reverse complement strand
GTTCTTACGTTATGCAGCCTTATCAGATGGTAAAAGATCATCGCACCGAATTTGAAACTTCGGATATTCAAAAAGTTTTAGATGGCGATTTGGACGGTTTTATGGAAGCTTATTTAAGAAGTCAGAAAAAAAAGTAACTTTGCATTTTTTTTATGTTATTTCAAGGAGGCGTTGATTTTACTAAGTCTAAAATTTTTTTAATTGCTTGCTTAGTTTTTATTTTTGGGATTGCTTTAGCTTCGTTTTTACCGGTTAAAATTTTAAATTTTAATATAGAGTTATTTAGTGCCGGAATATTTTTTTTAATTTTAACTGTTTTATTTTGGCGAAAAGAAAAAACGGGTTTTAGGCCTGTTTTTTTATTATTTTTATTTTTTACTATATTGTTTTTTTCCCTTTGGCGCTATGGCGACAAGCTACCTTTAAATACGCCGGATAAAATTTGGTATTATAATGGCCAAGCTGTAATCATAAGAGGATTTATTGCCGATGAACCCGATATTAGAGATACGAGCCAAAAATTAGAAATTGCGGTGGATAAGATTAATGATTTACCGGATCGTTTAATTTCTGGAAAAATTTTAGTTACCACTGATTTATATCCGGAATATAAATATGGTGATTTGTTAGAAATAGAATGTAAACTTAAAAGGCCGGAAGAATATAAGGAATTTGCTTATGACCGCTATTTGGCGCGTTATGAAATTTATTCAGTTTGCTATTATCCGAGTCTAAAAGTTATTTCCGGTGGCGGCGGAAATTATTTTTATGCAAAAATTTTCTCCTTTAAAGCTAAATTAACCGGCTTAATTGATTCTGGATTAAGTGAACCGGAATCAAGTTTGGCTCGGCCGATAGTTTTCGGCGGGCAAAAAGGCTTAGAACAAAAAATTCGCGATGATTTTCAAAAAGTTGGCCTAACCCATATTATGGCCGTATCCGGTTTTAATGTTAGCATTTTAGCGATTATTATTATGGCCGTGCTTTTAGCTTTAGGCCTAAACCGGCGGCGTGCTTTTTATATAGCCGTAATTTTTTTAGCCGCTTATATTATTTTAGTCGGCTTGCCGGCCTCGGCTATGCGCGCCGGGCTAATGGGATTTTTAGTGCTTTGGGCTTTAAAGCTTGGCCGACTTAATAAAATTACTAATTCATTAGTTCTAACCGCGGTTATTATGCTTTTGGTTAATCCAAAACTTTTACGCGACGACGTTGGTTTTCAATTGTCCTTTTTGGCTATTGCCGGTTTGGTTTATGTTTATCCAATCTTGGAAGCGGCTTGGGTAAAAATTAAATTACCCAAGCTTAAAGGCATAAGTGACGCTTTACTTATAACTTTAGCAGCTCAAGTTTTTACTTTGCCGGTTTTGGCTTATAATTTTTCACAAATCTCTTTAATTGCGCCTTTAGCTAATTTGGCTGTTTTATGGGTTTTGCCGATTTTAACCATTTTAATTTTAATCGCTTTGCCTTTAAGCTTCGTTTTTTCCAGCCTATCGTTTATTTTTTTTCTGCCAAGTTTAATTTTAACCAAATATATTTTGACTACGGTTAAATATATGGCGAAAATTCCTTATGGCTATTTGGAAATAAATTACGTGCCTTGGAGCTGGCTGGTTATTTATTATTTTGTAGTTATTTTTACAGTTATAAAATTACATAAGTCAAAATTGTTAAAGCAGGAGATAAATGGTAAAATATAGATAACAAAAATAGATAGTATATTTTTCTAAACTCACCTTAAAATACATAGACTTATATATAATAAAATTTATGGGTAAATATTTTTATAAAATTTTATTTTTATTCATGCTAGTGGTAATTTTTATTTTTAATTTTAATAATTCGGCTAAGGCCGAGGTTAGTTATGATTTAAAAGCCGAAAGCATTAGTGTTAGCCCGGTTTCTCCGGCATTAAATACCGTAGTAACTATAACGGCGCAGGTTAAAAATATCGGCAGTGATTTTATC
>JBAXOH010000128.1:0-2022 GCA_037133335.1 bacterium | reverse complement strand
CGCTACTGTGGTTTATTCGAACTTTGTTAGTATTTCATAACCATTCTTAGTCACTAAAACTGTATGTTCAAATTGAGCGCTTAAACTGCCGTCAGCGGTTAAAATCGTTAAACCATCCGCTCCATCTTTAACGCGCCAATCGCCGGCATTAATCATGGGCTCAATAGCTAGAACCATGCCCGGTTTTAAAATTATTTTTTTGTTATATTCTAAATCATAATTAGGTATTTGCGGATCTTCATGCAAATCATAGCCGATACCATGACCGACTAAATCGCGCACTACGGAAAAATTATTAATTTTAACATATTGCTCGATTGCTTTACCAATATTATTTAAACTATTACCTGGTCTAACCTGTTTTATGCCCAGCATAAGAGCCCGCTTGGTTACTCTCATTAACTTTTGCGCTTCTCGACTGACCTTGCCGACCGCCACGGTCGCCGCCATATCAGTATAATACCCCTTTTTAACAAAAGACTTGCCCACCAATTTACCCGTCAAAGATTTAGCGTTAGTGGGAGCTTCGGCATAAGCGGGAAATTCCATACCTATATCAATATTTATAATATCACCAGTCTTTAACTCTCGAGACGGTAAAGAAGGTGCATGCACCACCTCATCGTTAATGTTAATACACAAAACCGTGGGATAAGGCTTATCATCTTTATTCGACTTAAAACCTTTAAAAGAAGGACGGCCGCCGGCTGCTTTAATTAAAAAATCGGCCATTTGCTCTAAGTGACCCGTAGTTGCGCCTGGCTTAATCTCGGCTATTAACTGTTTTAATATCTGACCTAAAATTTTTCCGCCCTGGCGTAACAATTCTATTTCATTGTCTTTTTTAATAGTAATCATACCAACTTTAATTTTTTTAATTTATCCATTATCTCTTCATGAATTTTTTTAATCGGCTGTTCACCGTTAATTTTTATGAGTTTGTTCTGTTTTTGCCAATAGCTTATTATAGGCTCACTCTCCTTATGATAAAATTTTAATCTATGGGTAATTACTTTGGGCTTGTCGTCGTTTCTAATAAAAATCTTACCGCCGCAAATATCGCAAATGCCTCTATTAATAGGCGGATTATAAGCTAAGTGATAAACCTTACCGCAAGCGCACATGCGGCGTTGGCTTAAGCGTTGCTTAACTTCTTTATCACTAACCGCCACCTCAATGGCATAAACATTATCATTTTTTTTAAACGCCTTTTTAAATATAGCCAACAGATCGTTTAGCTGACGCCGATTTCTAGGAAAACCATCAAAAATAAAACCAGAAGCTTTTTGTTTTAAACCATATTCAACTAGTCTTAAAGTTATCTTGTCCGGCACTAATGTGCCAGCTTTAATATATTTATCAACTAATCTGCCTAATTTAGTTTTGGCCAAAATTTCAGCCCGAAATAAATCACCGGTAGAAATTTTTTTCCAATCGGTAAATTTCGCGAGCATTTCCGCCTGCGTACCTTTACCCGATCCCGGCGGACCGAAAAAAATTATAATATTTTTAGACATAATTAATTTAAAAGTTTTAAGAATTTTATAAACCTATCGGCCTATCTCCGGACGACGGCATTTTTTGTGTACCGGAGTTAATAAATGGTTTGCTACTATTTAAATCTAGGGCCGAAACCCGAGATTGCGTCTGCTTTAAACCCACTCCAAGCCGAGAAGCTTGTCCATGAACACCTCCGCCAACCTTACCTAAAATGCTGATATTTTTATTACCATCATCGTCATCTTTTTCTAAAAAAGGTTTATCTATCTGCATATTAGCTTTTAAATACCTTTTTTGTATCGCTGGATCAACGCCTTTATTAAAATTCTTTTGAACCGCTCTAACGACTTTATCAACATCGCTAGATTTTTTAAATTTTTTTATAAAGTTTTTGAATGGATTTGTTGGACTCTCGTGTTGAGTCTGATTATTGCTGGGAAGCCCTGGCGTTTTCCAAATGGTGGGAGGGATTTAATTAATTATTTTAAAACCATAAGCGATATGCCCGATGAAAATCATTAT
>JBAXOH010000127.1:0-2029 GCA_037133335.1 bacterium | reverse complement strand
TTTCTATTATCCCCTGTTTAGCTTTTAATTTTTCCGCCAGTTTCGCATGTTTCAAAACTGTTTGAAAAATTAATTTATTTTTTATGAATTGATGATTATGAAATGCTAATTGCGAAAATATCCACGGTTTACCCAATGCGCCTTGACCGATGCCAAGTCCGTCGGCGCCGGTCATAAATAACAGCTCTTCGGCTGTTTTTTTGTCTTTGACTCCCCCGTTGGCTAAAATAACGCCGTTAAAATATTTTCTGGCCTGCTTGATTATTTTATAATTAACTCCCCCGGCGTGTCCTTGCGCCAAACTTCTACCATGAATCATAATCGCGGCTACGGGTAAATTTTTTATGGCTTTCAAAAAATCCAGCGCCGTAACCCGGCCGACTTGCGAACGACACTTTGCGGACACAGGTAAATCAGTATTATTTATAGTAGCTTCAATCACCTGCCGCGCCAATTTTAAATTATTCATAAGCGCGGCGCCGGCTCCTTGTTTCGCGACTTTTTTTACCGGACAGCCGAAGTTTATATCAATACCGTCAGGCTTGATTTTTTTGGTAATAAATTTAGCCGCCTGGGCGAAGTGCTCCGGCTTACTGCCAAAAAGTTGAACTACAAACGGCCGTTCGTTTTTATTAAACTTCATTAATTCTAAAGTTTTTCTGGAATTATAAACGATAGCCGTCGCGCTGACCATCTCGCTATAAACTATACCGGCGCCGAAAGATTTACAAATTTGCCGGAAAGCTGAATCCGTTACTCCGGCCATGGGCGCTAAAGCATAAATCGCTTGTCCGCCTCGGGCGGAGCTATTTAATTTTTGCCAAAAATTTTTCATAAATAATAAAAAATAAAAATCACCCCGGGGTTTGGGGTGCCGAATTAAGCGCCAAGGCAAACGCGCCAAAAACTTAATCAATATGATAGCGCATTGAGGCACCCCAAAACTTTTTGCTTACTTTTTAGTTACCCGCCCGCCTCGCAAGCGAAGCGTTGCGGGCGCGGTAAAAAGTAAGGCCCGCGGCGGCAGCCGCAAAACTGTTGCAACTGACAAACAAGAAATTAAACAAAATTAGCTGATTTTTTATATTGACGACAACTATTTTTTATAAACCCTTTGCCCGTCCTTAGTATCTTCAACAATATAACCAAGTTTTTCAATTTCCAAACGCAACCTATCCGATTCCGGCCAATTTTTTTCATCTCTGGCTTTTTCTCTAGCCTTAATTATTTTTTTAATTTCCGGCAAAATTTTTTCTTTTTCTAAGGCGCTAGCTAAATCCAACCCCAATACTTCATCAAAATCTAAAACCGTGGCTAATTTTTCTTCTGCCGATAACCCTGACTTTAAAACCTCCTGAGCCACGGCTAGTGCTGGCGATGTATTTAAATCATCATTAATCGCTTGTAAAAATTTCTCTTGATATTTTTTATTTATTTTACCTCGGCTTTTGCCTAATTTCCTGACTTGATTATATAAATGCTCTAAACCTGATTGCGCATTAGCTACAGCCGCTTCACTATATTCCATGGCCTTGCGGTAATGCGTTCCTAGAGTCGCAAATCTATAAGCTAACGGATTAATCCCCTTTTTAATTAAAGCATTTTCTAAAGTTAGAAAATTATCATCGCTCTTCGCCATCTTTTTCCCGCCGGCGATATTTAAAAATTCATTATGCAACCAATAATTAACCCAAGGCGATTTACCGGTCGCCGCTTCGGACTGCGCGATTTCATTAGTATGATGAACACCAATATGATCAACGCCGCCGCAGTGAATATCAAAATTATCACCTAAATATTTTAGACTCATAGCCGAGCATTCAATGTGCCAACCCGGAAAACCAACGCCCCATGGCGAATTCCATTCCATCTGCCTTTTTTCTCCGACGGGACTAAATTTCCATAAAGCAAAATCAGTAGCGTTCTTTTTTCCATCATTTTTTTCAACTCTGGCGCCCTCTTTCAAAGCCTCTAAATTCTGCCTGCTTAATTTAGTATAATTTTTAAACTTTGAAGTATCATAATATAC
>JBAXOH010000126.1:0-2045 GCA_037133335.1 bacterium | reverse complement strand
AAAAAATGGCCGGCTTTAAAAGAAAAGCTCGGCGAATGGGAGAAATTAGTTCATCTTGAGTAATCAGGCGGTTAAAATTTTTATTAAGTCAGCTACACTTTTTATAAAAAAGGTTTTAATTTTTAGAGTTTTTACTCCGTTAAATTGCTCACTTCGAGCACCGGCAGAGCCGGATTTAACGGGATAAATTTCAACTTGAGGTAAAATGGCTTTTTTAAAGCCTAATTTTTCCGCTTCTTTAAGCCGCATTTCCAATTTGGAAACATTTCTTATTTCTCCACCTAAGCCGACCTCGCCTAAAACTAAAGTTTGCCGGCTTAATGGCTGATTTAAAAGAGAAGAGGCTATAGCGGCGCAAACGGCTAAATCCAAACCCGGTTCGTCAATTTTTAAACCGCCGGTTACATTCAAAATTACATCTTGATTATTTAAGTTTAAACCGGCGCGCTTAGTTAAAACCGCGATTAAAACCTGCAAACGGTTTAAGTCAAAACCCGAAGCTTTTCTTTGCGGATAACCGAAAATAGTTTTTGTAACTAAGGCTTGGACTTCAATTAAAAATGGGCGGGTGCCTTCCATAATACAACTAATTACCGAGCCGGTAAAATTTTGATTTAATTCTATAAAAATTGAAGAAGGATCGGTTATTTCTTTAAAGCCGCTTGAGGTCATTTCAAAAATTCCAATTTCATTAATTGAGCCAAAGCGATTTTTAGTGGCGCGTAAAATACGATAGCCATGGCTAGCTTCAGCCTCTAAATAAAGCACGGTATCAACAATATGCTCAAGCGATTTCGGTCCGGCTAAAGAGCCGTCCTTGGTAATATGGCCGATTAGAATAATGGCAATATTATTATTTTTAGCCGCTTCTAAAAAACTTACCGCCGAACCGCGGATTTGATTTATATTTCCGGCTTCGCCGGCGATACCCGATGAATAAATAGTTTGGATTGAATCAATAATAACTAAGGCCGGTTTAAGCTCTTTTATAGTGGCGATAATTTTTTCCGCGTTGGTTTCCTTTAAAAATTTAATATTATCAACCTTAACGCCTAGCCGATCAAATCTAATTTTTATTTGGCTGGCCGATTCTTCGCCGCTGGCGTAAATTACTTGCCTGTTTCGGCCGATAGCGTCAGCGGTTTGGGCCACTAAGGTTGATTTTCCGATTCCCGGTTCGCCGCCTAAGAGTATCAGGGAACCGGGAATAATGCCACCTCCTAAAACTCTATCTAGTTCTTTAATATCAGTAACTAAGCGTTGATTTTCTTTTTGAGTGCTTAATTTTTCCAAATCAATTATTTTCGCCGGACTTGTAGTTGCCATTTTATCTGTGGTTTTTTGATCAACTGTTTGCATTTGTAAAGTACCCCAGCCGCCGCACTCTAAACAACGCCCACTCCATTTAGGGGATTGGGCGTCGCAGTTAGAACAAACATAAACCGTTTGGACTTTATTTGACATTTATGAAGAGTTATTTTAACTTTATTTTATTTATTTTTTCCGTCTTAGTATCAATGAAATAGAGATAGTAGCCGTTGTCCGAGACAATTAAATCAGACATTGTAAAATCGCCGTCCGGTATGGCGATTAATTTTTTTAAGCCGGTTTTAGTATCAATTTTATATAAATTATCTTTAGTATTTTTAGCCAAATCAGAAAATAAGCCGGCGCCTTCCTCAAGGCTTTCCGGTACGGCGCAATAAATTTCCGTCGCGCTTGAAAAAACGCATTTGTTTGCCCAGGTTTGGATATCTAATTTATCTCTGCCGACGCCAATATTTTCACCCTGAGCGCTAGCTATCCAAAGTTCCGGCTTTAAATCGCTCGTGCTCGAATAAACGCTATAAAGCAAGTTATCGCCTTTGGGCGACCATTTAGGTTCAAAGCCACGGCCCTCAATAGTTAAAGCTTTAAAATTTTCTTGGTTTAATCCGACAAAATATACTTTTTGTTGGTCATAGTTAACCCCTTCGGTGTACATAGCCACTGTTTGGTTGTTAGGCGACCAGGAAGGATAGACGGTAGCATCTTTATCGCCTAAA
>JBAXOH010000125.1:0-2088 GCA_037133335.1 bacterium | reverse complement strand
AGATAAATTGGTAGATTGTAGTTGTTATCTAAATAATACATAGCTTCTATAAGGTATTTTAAACCTTTAGTGGGATAAAAATTAGCTATGGTACCAATAATATAAGCATTTGGTTGTAGTTCTAAAAGACGACGCGCTTCAAATTTTTCTAATAGCTTCATTTCGGCAATATCTATGCCATTATGAATGGTGGTTAAATTTTGGCGTGGAAAAATACCTTTTTCGGTGGCTATTTTTTGGTCGCTTTGGGCCACACAAATTATATGATTTTTATCTTTAGCGGTATTTTTTTCTAAATTTAAATAGAAAGTTTTTTTCCAATTTGGTAATGGTTCGTTAAAAACCCAACCATGAGCAGTGTAAATTAATCTACAGTTAATATTATTCCATAGGCGATAGGCAAAAGAACCAATAATGCCAGCCTTAGAGCTGTTGAGATGAATTATATTGGGTTGTAGAGTGGAAAATAAATTTTTTAGTTCGCTGATAGCCGATAAGTCTTTTAGGGGATTGATTGAGCGTATCAATTTTTTTAGGGAGTGAATTTTAATACCCTTATCGGCTAGTTTATCTATTAGGGTAGTGTTAATTGTATTACCAATGGCGACCGTAATATCATAATTTTGGGCCTCCTCGCTAGTGGCTAAATCAAAAATATATTTTTGGGCTCCGCCCCATTCCGCCTGGGTGATTACATAAAGTAATTTTGGCTTGGTGGTGTTTTCCATATTTATTTTTATTGTCCCTTTCCGCTTAAGACAATTTTAATGGTTTTAAGCAAAATTGAGGCATCTAGCCAGAGTGAGCGGTTTTTGACATAGAATAAGTCGTATTTTACTTTTTCTTTAGATTCGGCTTCAGAACCACCATAAGCGGGGCCGTTAAGTTGTGCCCAGCCAGTTAAGCCTGGTTTTGCCAGTAATCTTTCTTTATAGTAAGGAATTTTTTGGCTTAATATCTCGATAAATTCAGGTCTTTCTGGTCTCGGGCCAACAAAGCTTAGTTCGCCTCGTAAAACATTGATTAGTTGAGGGATTTCATCTAATCTGGTTTTACGCATAAAAGAGCCAAATTTGGTAATGCGCGCATCATTTTTTGTAGCCCATTGCGCTCCATTTTTTTCAGCATCTTTAATCATAGAGCGAAATTTAAGAGCTAAAAATGGCTTACCGTTTTTGCCAGTACGAATTTGGGTAAAAAAAGCCGAACCAGCACTTTCGAGTTTAATAATAGTGACGATGATTGGCAAAAAAGGCAGAGCGATAATTATGCCAATGATAGAAAAAAATATGTCTAATCCGCGCTTAATAACGTCGTAAGATTTTTTGGAGTTCTCGCTTAGATTTTCTAGGAACCAGAATTGATCAATGTGATCGATTGGTATGGTGGCAGTGATTTGTTCGTAAAATAGGGGTAAATTGTACACGCTTACGCCAATGGCTAAACACTCAAAGATTCTTTTAGCTAAGTCTTGATGATTTTTAATATCCATTACTGGAACAATGATATTGATGTTGTTGGCAATACAGTATTGTTTGAGGTTTTCGGGAATATCTTCAATGATATTGGCGCGATAGCCGAGTTGTTTGCGAGAATTGATTTCTTTATTAAGTAGTTGTGCTAAATCGGAATTTCCAAGAATTAAAACATTATTGGCAATAGCTTCAGATTTGATGATGTTGTAAAAAAGTTTACGCCAGCCAAAAAGCATTCCGGCGGCAATTAAAGTTAGAATTACTAATGTGGTTTGTGGCTTAATGCTACCAAGCCAAGGGGCGGCAAAATAGAATCCAACTATGGCGACGATAAAATTTATTAAGGATAGTTTAAAAATGTTATTAAGTAGTGATCCATTATTATAACTGATTTTTAAATCGTAAAAGCCGTTAATAAAAAAATTAGCTAACCAGAGAAAGAAAAAGATGGTAAATGGCCAAAAATGGGCATCCCAAGTGCTTATTGAGAGGGGGTATTGTTGACGAGTAATTAGCGCGATAATTAACGCTAAGTAAAAGATGGTTAAATCGCCCAAGAGTAATAAAATATTTTTACTTTTGTAGCGAATAAGAGAATTATTAATTTAAAACA
>JBAXOH010000124.1:0-2090 GCA_037133335.1 bacterium | reverse complement strand
CAACTGCATCATCTTTAATTTCTTTAACTTTGATTGCCATAATAATAATTTTAAACAAAAATATGAAACAAAATAGCTTAACAGATTTTGATGTGGCAGTGGTGGGTGGCGGTCCAGCTGGTATGATGGCAGCCATTGCGGCGGCCGATATTGGCGTTAAAGTAATTTTACTAGAGGCGCGAGAAAATTTGGGTACTAAATTATTAATTTCTGGTCACGGTCGAGGTAATATTACTAACGAAGTGAGTTCAATTAAGGAATTGGTAGAAAAGATCGGCACTAATGGTAAGTTTTTGTATTCGGCTTTTAATTATTTTGGCCCTAAGCAGGTGCGAGAATTTTTTGCGCAACTGGGAGTGGATACTAAAGTAGAAGATAATGGTCGGGTTTTTCCTAAAAGTGATAGCGCTAAGGATATTTTGCGGGTTTTGAAAAATAAGTTAAAAGAATTAAAGGTGACTATTTTATTTGGTAAAAAAGTAACGGATATCGAAGTTAAAAACAATAAAATCACTAAGTTAATTGGTATGGATTGGGAGGTAGTAGCGAAAAATTATATCATTGCTACTGGTGGTAAATCTTATCCGCAAACTGGTTCTGATGGTAGCGCTTTTGTCTGGTTACAAAAAATCGGCCATTCAATTACGCCCTTGGCCCCGGCTTTAACTTCTGTTATGGTTAAAGAAAAATGGGTTAAAGATTTAGCTGGGTTAAGTTTTAATGCTGATCTTAATTTATATTTAAATGGTAAGAAAAAGCTGACCGTGACAGGTGATGCTTTATTTACTCATCAAGGGTTAAGTGGGCCGGCCATTATTAATATTAGTAGGAATATCGGTGAAATGTTGATCATGGGCAAAGTAGAAGTGAGAATTGATTTTGTTCCGGTGCATGATTTTGCCCTTTTAGATAAAATATTGGAGCGTTCTACGGCTAATATGGGCGCTAAACAAGTTAAGAACGGCTTAGGTGCTTATTGGCCAGAGCGTTTAACGGAAACGGTTTGTAGTATTGTCGGTATTGATGCTAATAAAAAAATGCATGATTTAACACGCGAAGAACGACGGACGATTGCCAGATGGCTTAAAGAATTTATTTTGACTGTTGATAAAATCGGCGGCTTTGATCAGGCAATGGCTACTTCTGGAGGCGTGGCGTTAACTGAAGCAGATCAGCGAACAATGAAATCAAAAAAAATCGATAATTTATTTTTTGCTGGTGAAATCTTAGAACCAGTAGGTCCAACTGGTGGATATAATTTACAGATTGCTTGGTCGACAGGGAAGTTGGCAGGAATAAGTGCCGCTAAAGATTAGAGGAATTAAAAAATCCGCAATGAGCGGATTTTTTTTGAGTTTAATTTATTTTGACTTAGGAAATCCGGTGCCGCCAATAACTTTGTCAGCTTCGTTTTCAGTATAGCGATTAATTACACCCCAAGCGTTATCAAAGGCGTCTTCGGTGCCCAATAGAAGTGTGCCATTATCAGTCATTTTTTGCTTGGTTTGTTCGTAGTTAAGTGATCCGTATTCAAATAAATAATTTCCAATGGCTAATTTATAAACTGCGTCTAAGCGGTTAAATAAGGTGGTCATATTGGCACCGTCTTCAGGCATGGTGGCTAATCGCTGGTCGTAGACATTGATTCTTTTTCGATATTCGTCTAGCTTTATTTGTAGATTTTTGTAAAATTCAGCCAATTGTTCATTACTTCTATTTTGGCTCGGGTCAATGTCTGGTATTGTGGATTTATTTTCCGAAAAATCGGGATTTTTTACCATATAATTAATTTAATTAACTTAATATCTTAACTTTAGTGGAAAAATGAATTGCCGTCAAGCTTGGTTGGATACGGTTTTTTGTGTTATAATAAATTATATGAGTGAAAATAGGGAAAATAAAATTTGGCAACCAGTAGATTTTAACGTTTACTTTAATTTTATTAAGTGGACGGTAATTGTGGCCACTGTGGTAGAGGCGCTTTATCGCTTGTGGTTTATGAAAAAAACCGGCTTGTTTTTAGCGGATCAAAAAGAGCAATTAATGTGGCTATGGCGCGTTGGCATTATGGTATTTACGGGGTTTAGGGT
>JBAXOH010000123.1:0-2127 GCA_037133335.1 bacterium | reverse complement strand
GGATAATATTTTTACATATTGGAATTCTTTAACTGGCTTATGATTTATAAACAAAATAATATTTTTTGGCGATATCTTTTGTTCACCCCAATTTTGGTTAAAAACGCTCAATTTCCCATTATCAATAGCTTGATTCAATAAAACAAACATTGCGAAACTGGAACGCCGCAGTTGTTTCACGGGTGAAAATAAATCTCTATTTTCTGCAGAATCTTGACTCCAATTTTTTGTTTCAACAAGATAAATGCCTGTTGGGCCAACGACAATGTGGTCTATTTGAATTGAATGAATTCTGTCATCATTTTTTCTATCATATATTGGCCGATCAAATTGTCGGCGATAGTCATTAATTACCACATAAGAGTCGGGAAGTTTTACAAGCTCGCCAAAAGCTAGCTCCTCTCCTTCAGCACCATAAAATAAGGGATTATTTTCATCGAGGAGTGACAAAATAAATTTATTTCTATTGATTTCCTCTTTTGATAAAGAATCCACCCATTTTTCAATATTATTTTTTTTATCTGCATATTCTTGTTTTAACAAATCAATTTTATTAATTTGATTTTGAAAGGGTCGTTTAATTTCTTCTTTAAATTGTGTCTCCAAAATAAAATTCCTTTTGAGCATCTTCCTTTTTTTAAACCAATTAATAAGAACCATAATTATATTCTTGGTATTTTCTAGGTGGGCAATCTGTAAAATTATTTCAGTTTTTTCTTTTATTAACAATTCCTCCCTCCCTTTTATTGCATAGTCTAATCCTGGCGACAACTTTTTATATTCAGATTCTAAATTAATAATATCTTGCAATAAATATTCTTTGTTTTTTTGTTTTATAAAATTCAAGGAGTTATTAAAATTATTCCGGAATGAGCGAATTTCATCTAATGTGTGAAAATTATCTACATCTTGTTCTTTCAACTTCTTTAAAAGCTCCGTCAATGAACCAATTCTATTATATTTTATAGCCATAAATATATTATTGTGGAACATTAAGATGCGGTCGAAAATTACTCTTTGCTGGGAGTATGGGATATAGTTGGAACGGTTGTTACTTAGCACTACGTGTCTAGACAACGTTATAACCATCATTCAGCAAAAAATAAATATATTTATGCCCCAGACTTAAGTTTTGCATAAGTTTATTGTATCTTTTTTCCATCAAACAATATACTTTTTACTGTTCCGCCTTTCCCCTCTCTATAATCAAGTTGAACTTCCCATTGATTTCGTATCATTGCACTAAAACTATTTTGACTATCTACATAACCATTTACAGCCCAAACATCTTTTTCGTTTGAAAGTTCATATGCCTCCACATCAACAAATTTTGCTGTTGATGGAGCTTTTAAAATATCCTTTATGACTGCTTCAGCAAATACAATGGAGGTTATTTTTCTTTCACTGGTAGTATTTGTGTTGGTATTAACATTACTTATGTCTGTGTTCGCTGGTTGATTTGTTGATGGTTTTTTTTCTTGGTAGGGAGAAATAGCTATTAAAATAACAAATACTACAATTACCCCGAACCACCATTTTTTATAAAATGGATTTTTTATTTTTTTGATTTCTTGTTGATTTTCCATAAAATTTATTTATAATTTTTAAGTCTAATGACCATGTAAAAATTAATTTTTCCGTCAATTTATTTATCCTTTAATGCGTCCAATCTTTTTTTTATTTCATAAGGCTCATTTACATTTCCCAATATAATTTGATCTCTTGTCGTCCCGGCCGTAATAATAGCAATATTGCCGGTATGGGTTATAATTTTAGCAAAAAACGATTCTCTAATATGAACATCTGTTATTTTTGAATAATCTACACTTATCATATGCGTCGAAAGCCAGCCCTGATGAATTAAAACTCGCTTATTTGTAAAAGCATATGCGTTTGCAGCTTTTAGATAAAAACCAAAATAGAAAAAAACAAAAAGAATAAAAGAAATTCCCATCCACCTAATATCCTTAAAAAACAAAAGCGGAAAACCTATTATTCCAAAAACTATTAAATAAAATTTAATAAATGACATAAAGAAATTTTAATATAAAGATATAAAGAAGCGGTAGCTTTTATTCTTGTTTCTGAAACTTAGGAAATTTTATTAACACTACAGAATAATAAGTG
>JBAXOH010000122.1:0-2150 GCA_037133335.1 bacterium | reverse complement strand
ATGTGGACGGCGAGGACAAAGTTTATTTATATAATCTGGCCTCGGTATTTGTTTATCCGTCTTTTTACGAAGGCTTCGGCTTCCCGCCGCTAGAAGCAATGGCTTCGGGCGTGCCTGTAGTGGCGAGTTATGCCGCTAGCTTATCAGAAGTTAATGGCGATGCGGCTTTAATGATTAATCCTTACGATATTAGCGATATGGCGCGGGCGATAAAGGAAATTTTAACCGATGAAAATTTAAGAAATAAATTAGTTGAACGGGGGTTAGAACACGCTAAAAAATTTAGCTGGGGTAAAACAACTAGAGAATATTTAAAAATATTTAATAATTTATAAATTAAATGGTAAGAAGAATATATATAAGAATAATTTTTTGGCTAATTTTAGCTATGATTATCGGTTGGTTTGGATATATGAAAATTGTACCGAGCGGTAATATTAGTTATAATTATGATTTTAGCCGACCAAGTTATTTTATTGGTAAATTATCGCCGGCCGAAAGAGTAAAAATTAATAAAATAGATGCGGAAATCAAGGGTGGCCCGGTTTATTTTTCCCTAAAGACGCCGCGGAGGTTTGAACGGGCTAAAGTAACCATAAAATTTAAAAACACTACCGATTTTCCGATCATGGAAATTGGCTTGCTTAACAACAAAGACTCATGGAGCTACGACCTTAAACCAATGCAAAATAAAATTATCGACCAGCTGTCTTTAGTCTGGCCGGTTGCGCTCGGCGAAAACGGAGCCAGATTGATTGAACGCGAAAAAAAATATAATACGGTTGAACAATTTTTAGGCAATTTACCGCCGAGAAGTGAAATCGCTTTATATAGCTATAATATTAAAAATAATTTTTTGCTTGCCGACTACGAGACTGGCCAAAAGAATAACCTGATTGACTATAAATTTCGCGGCGCCTATCAATTTTATACTTATCTAAAACAAGAAGAGCTTGATTATGTTTTTAATTTTATTGATTTAAATATTAATGAAGTCGACGATCCGGTTGAGATTAAAGTTTATTCTAACGGCGACCAGATTTATTCTACTTATGTGAACGATAATCAGGCGAACGATAGCGAACGCCAAGCTGTTATTAAAATTGCCGATTTGCCGGGAGGGGTTTATCGTTTTAGTATTATCGCCAATGACGATATAATAACTAAAAATATAGTTAGCAAACAAAGCCGGTTTGTTTTAATTAATAAAATCTGGCTGGCTCAGGACAATAAAGAAATTCCGACCCTATTTACTAATAGCCGACTAATTAATGCTCAAACCGTGAATCCCGGCAGTCTTGGGAAGATAAAAATTGGTGATAATTTTTTAGATATCAAGGATACTTATAAGCAATTTTCTTTGAAAACTTTAAATCAGCCGGTCAAGATTGAATTGCCCAAAGATGATATAATTATTTCCGGCGACGGAGTCTTTAGTTTTTCGGAAAATGGCTTGTTTGACCCAAGCTTTAGAAGCGCGGACGGCAATCTTGCCGTAAACGAGGGGAAAATAAATTATATTTTAACAGATTATCAAGCCCCGACTAACCTCAACGATTGGCGAACGGCCGTTTTGGAATTTGATTTAGCCAAAGCTTATCAAGAAAATGGCAAATATCAATTTTTAATTTCCGTTCCTTCTTTTAAAGCTGAAGAATCAACCAATGGTGAAATAATAGTAAAAGAAATAAAAATTGATTTATCGGGGACTAGTTTGTGGCAAAAATTTAATAAGTATTTAAATAAGTAGCGCATATGCCTAACGGTATAAATAATATTAAATTTCATCAATTAAAAAATTTTATTCATAATTTTTTTTATGAATTATTTTATGTTTTAACCGGAGCTATATTAATTTTTGCCTGCTTGGAATTATTTTGCCCGGGGGTTATTTCAGCTTATTTAAATTTAAATTATGTTTTGATATTTTGGCTGATTGTTGGTATGATAATATTATATTAATTTTTTTCATAAAATTAAATAAATTTTTAACCGCTATATGATAAATCGGCGAAAAAATAATTATCTTAAGCAAATATTTTTTAATCAAAAATTTTTGACCTTGCTCGGCCTGGTTGTTATTATTTTAATAAGTTTTCCTTTCGCCAAAAACGCGCTTAAGCAGTACAGGATTGACAAAGAAATAAGCG
>JBAXOH010000121.1:0-2182 GCA_037133335.1 bacterium | reverse complement strand
CTACAAATTCCCCTCTTTGATCATTAGTACTTGCTGTTATTTTTTCGATAATCCGATCAATCTCTCCGCGATAAACCGTTTCATGCATTTTCGAAAGTTCGCGGCAAACCACGACTGAGGTTAAATTTATCGGTCTAGGTTCTGCTTCGCCCTTTTTATTAATTTCTATATTTTCTAGAGCCGCCTTTTTTAACTCTTCAAGAAAATGCACTATCCGATGCTTTGATTCATAAACTACGACCGGCCATTCGCTAACCATAATTTTTCTAATAAAAGTCTGCCGGCCCTTTTTATGCGGCGGAAAACCCATAAAAATAAACTTATCGGTCGGCATGCCGGAAATTGAAAGCGAGGCGGTTACGGCCGAAGGCCCGGGGACAGACTCAACTTTTACATCTTCGCCAAATTTTTCAATAACCGCCTGTACTAATTTTCCGCAAGGATCGGAAATTCCCGGCGTGCCGGCGTCCGTAACTAATGCTAAATTTTTTCCAGCCGAAAGCATTTCAATAACTTGATTAACCTTGTTTTCGCTAGAATGCTGATGATAACTAATCGTTGGTGTTTTTATTTTATAGTGCGCCAATAATTTTCCGGTCACGCGAGTATCTTCGCATAAAATAAAATCAACTTCGCCTAAAATGCGAAGCGCCCGTAAACTTATATCTTCTAAATTGCCAATCGGCGTACCGACGATATATAAAGTTGACATAAATTAATTTCTACATTATTTCTTCTTTTCTCTCTCTTACATATTTAGTCCATTCTTCGGCAATATCAACGAAAATCTTAAACGGCGCCTCAATAATAAAATCAAGAATAAACACAAAAAAATTAATGCGGGAAAACTTTTCATTAAGCCATTTTCCAACTTCAATGACCGGCACATAAAAAAAGTCCATAACAAAAGAAAAAATATTTTCCCGGCTTTCGATAATATACATCTCTCTAGCCACTTTTCTTATTCTCAAGCTGAAAAAACTTACTAAAGTTAAGAAGAAAAGAAAAATTACAATACTCACAAAAGTAAAATGAATTTTATCCAAAAGATAAATTACCAACCCAAAGGTTATAAAAAAAGTGATGGCGTAAATTACGGCGAAAACGGCGTTAACGCCCTGGCTGCGCTTTGATGGTTGTCTTAAAACTATCGACTCTTTGCGCTCTTTCTCTTTAAAAACTATTTCTTCAACGCCCTGAACAATTTTTTGAGTATTGGCTTCGGACGGCGTTCTAGTACATAACACGATTAAAAACAATAATAACGGCGGGAAAGTTATATTTATGGCTAAAGAACTATAGTTTAAAACTTCACCCAGCCATAAAGTAACCGGCACTTCCAATATAAAAGCTAAAATCATTTTAGTTAAAAATATATAAATAATACTCCTGACCGCGGCTCGGCGCAATTTCACCCTGGCTTCCTGATATCTCTTTTGCACAAACTTTTTAACTAAACGAGTAAAAGCTTTCGGATCATTTTTAAAGCTTTCGTAAACCCCTACCGGGTTATCGCTTACGACATCGTTTAAAATCGTAAAATAAACCGCGTAGCGACTAACAATTTTATTTAATTGGGCGGTTAGCGGATGGTTCATTTGCCCGTCAATCTGCAATTTTATAGCCTCCAGATGATCGGCCAAATATTTTATTTCTTTACTCCCGGCCTTATCCCAATTAGCGTTATAATATTTAAGCAATAAAAATTCCAGCATATCATTATCAAATTTCATAAAAATCCGATGAATACTAAGATATGTCTGAATTTCTTTATCCGGCTTATAAATCGACCCGTCCGGCAAAGCAATATGCTCGGACAATAATTCATAAATATTACTGATGGCGGTTCGCATGACCGGATTATCATTTAATTTTTCTTCAATCTCCGCCGCCGCCAAAGTAAAAATCCATTGGCTTATTTTATTTTTAATTTTTTCATCAATAACTTTAGGCAAACCAGAAAATCTTAGCTCTAAATATTTACTTATAACCGCCGCCGTTTCATCAATTTTAATTTCCGGCAATTTATTGTTAGGCAAATAACCGGCTCTAATTAATTCAACCAATAAATTTTTAGCAACCTCTTTAGCGTTAACGGTTTTTATCGAACCTTCTATGACAATTTGCTTTTTTAAACTTCTTAAAATTGAATTTTTTCTTAACAAATATTCCTCTTTATAAT
>JBAXOH010000120.1:0-2214 GCA_037133335.1 bacterium | reverse complement strand
AATTTTCTACTGCGGAACTCGCCTCGAGATTACTCGGGCTCAGACAGTCCTCGCACGAAAATTTATTATTACCTGCGGAGCTTATTTATGAACAACAACGACGGAAAAAATTTAGAAATCAAGGAGGCGATCATTAGAGTGGTTGCTTTTTTTGACATATTTGATTATCCGCTGACTTTAAATGAAATTTGGCGAAATATAAAAGTTAAGTGCAGGTTGTTTGACGTAATGGAAGAGTTAGACAATAACATAGGCGTCATTGAAAATAAAAACGGTTTTTATTTTTTAGCCGGCCAAGAAAAAAATATCAGAGAACGATTAAGCCGTTATAATTTTACTGATAGGAAAATTAAGCGCGCCATGCTAGTGTCAAAAATTTTTAAATTTATTCCCTGGATAAAAATGATCGCGGTAAGTAATTTACTGGGTGCGCATAATTTAAAAGATGACAGCGATATCGATTTTTTTATTGTGGCCGAGAATAAGCGAATTTGGCTGGTCAGATTTTTTTGCGCCAGCGTTGCTAAGATTTTAGGTTTACGGCCACGAATCGGTAATTCGCGCGATAAAATTTGTTTAAGTTTTTATGTGAGTGAAGAAACAATGGATTTATCTAATCTGATGCTAAAAGAAATAAATCCCCCCTACCCCCCCTTATTAAAGGGGGCAGAATCTGTAGATATTTATTTTATTTATTGGCTGGCCGGGCTAACACCACTTTTTGATAGTGGCGGAATTTATGAAAAATTAATTTGCTCCAATCCGTGGTTTAAAAATTATTTGCCTAATTGGCGACCGATGAAGCCAGCCAGCCAAAGAAAAATTAAACCCTTTTTATCAAAATTTTATCATGACGCAGTAGATTTGTTTTTTTCCGGCCTAGAGCCACGACTTAAGGCGTTACAACTTAAATTATTGCCGTTAAAATTAAAAAATTTAATGAATCAGGATAGTTGGGTAATAATAAATGATCAAATAATAAAGTTGCATGCTAACGATAGAAGAGAAGAGTATAGAGAAAAATATTTGAATAAAATTTATGAAATATTTATCTAAAATAATTGAATATGGTTTATATTCTCTAGTTTTTTTATTGTCGTTGCAGACTCGCTGGGTTATTAGGGCGGGAGAGCTTAATGGCGGGCCATGGGAATATGGAACCTACAGTTTGTATGTTACGGATATTTTGTTGATTTTACTTTTATTGTTGTTTATTGTTCGCGTAGGTTATTCCCGAATCGCTGGTCAAGTCTATAATGAAAAAATATATGGTAACAAGATAATTTGGTGGTTTATCGGCGGGTTATTATTAATGTGTAGTATTTCTTTTTTATTAGCGGCCAGTAAATGGCTGGCTTTATATAAGCTGGGTTGGCTGATATTGGGCGTAGGATTATTTTGGCTTATTACAAGCGCTAATTACAGCAGGTTAAAAATGATTTATTTTATGTTGACCGGTTTATTTTTTCAGGCTGTTTTAGGTATTTGGCAATTTTTAACTCAATCAAGTTTTGCCAATAAATGGCTAGGCATGGCTTTGCATAATGGGGCGGATTTAGGCACTTCGGTGGTTGAGGCGGTTGGCTCTGACGGTATTTTAGAGCGCTGGCTTAGGGCTTACGGAGGGTTTGATCATCCAAATATGCTAGGTGGCGCATTGGTGATAGGTATATTATTAATTTTATATTTAAGTTTTGCTGATGCGCCAGTTAAAAATTTTTTCGGCTCGTCAGGAGCCCTATTGTTAAAAGGTTTTTTAATTATATTTTTTGCTGGTTTATTTTTTTCTTTTTCTAGAAGCGCCTGGTTGGCGCTAGCGGTCGGGTTGGCGATAACAGCGGTTTTAGCAATCATAGGCAGAAATTTAAAATCGCAGAAAGGTCTGGCGGAAATCATTTTAGTAATGGGGATTTTATTGTTTATCTTATTTAGCCAATATCAGAATTTAATAACTTCGCGTTTAGACGGCGAAGGCCGACTTGAAGAAAAATCAGCCTCGGAAAGATTGGTATCGTATCAAGAATCATGGCAGCTGATAAAAAATAATTGGGCAACCGGAGTCGGTTTGGGAAATTATACTTATGTGTTAAACCGGCAAACGCCTAATCAAGAAAGTTTTTATTATCAGCCCGCGCACAACGTGTTTTTATTAGTTTGGAGCGAGACTGGAATAGTCGGCTTATTATTTTTCGCGGGGTTGATATTATATTTAAT
>JBAXOH010000119.1:0-2220 GCA_037133335.1 bacterium | reverse complement strand
GTGCTTTATTGAGCCTTTTAATAGTTTTGTATGTACCGTTTTTTGCCGATCTGTTTCATCTGGCCCCGCTTAATTTAAAAGATTTTGTATTTATCGGCCTGGTCGTTTGCGCGAGTTTAATTTGGTTTGAGATATTAAAATTATTTAAAAATAAATTAAAATTATCTTTATGATTAAAAAGCTAATTAATAAAATTCCGCTTCACTCTCGCTGGAATTTAGCTTTAAAAACTATTCCTTTTGTGGTGATTATTGTTTTATTTAAATTTGCCGCTCATTATTTTGGATATGAATTTTTGACATTAAACTCTTTATTTACAGCGATTATTTCCGCCAATATATTTTTAATTGGTTTTTTAATTTCCGGAGTTTTAGTTGACTATAAAGAGAGTGAAAAATTGCCCGGTGATTTATCGGCTAGCCTGGAAACAATGGCTGACGAAGGTTTGATTATTTATAAAAATAAGAAGAGCCAGGAAGCAAAAGATTTTTTATTTAAATTATCACAATTTAGCAAATTATTAGCAGATTGGTTTTATAAAAAAGAAAAAACAAATAAATTAATGGAAAAATTACTTTCTTTTAATGATGATTTTCTCGCTTTCGAAAATCAGACACAGGCGAATTTTATTGTCCGCCTAAAACAGGAGCAAAATTCAATTAGAAAAATGATAAACAGAGTTCACACCATTAGAGAAACTTCATTTTTGGGAACAGGCTATGCTATCGCCGAAATTATTACTTTCGTTCTTGTTGTCGGTTTGATTTTTATAAAAATGGATCCATTTTACGAAAGTATCTTTTTTATTTCGTTTGTTAGCTTTATTTTGATTTATATGATTTATTTTATTAAAGATTTGGATAATCCCTTTGGTTATAACGACGACGACAGTTTGGTCGAAGAGGTTTCTTTAAAGCCCGTATTAGACAGCCAAAAAAGAATTGAAGAATACTATAATCAAATAGTAAAAGGATAAGTTTTGATTATGAGCACTTGCTAAGCAATATTTTTATAAGATGAATTGAAAGCATTGCTATGCCAATCGCCAGAAAAATAAAATAATTATAATCAATTTTTTTAGATCTTCTTCGTAATATTTCAAAGGTGCCGATAAAGCCGGCGCCGACTAGAGACGCGAGCAGATTATGAAGCAACGGCGCCAGCTGTTTAGGAAGATTTTTTATGAGAAAAAATTCTTCAGCTGAAATTGCGCAAGCCGCAATCGTCACGATAATTATAAGCGTGTATTTTTTCAGCATAAAAGACCTCCGTTAATAGCGCGTAAAATATGGGTTGTAACAATAATAGTGGAAAACGCCAGGCCGAGAAGATAGGGTAAATATATTTCTTCGCGCAAAATTTTTATAGCGCTAAAAGTCCAAACCGCGGTGCCGATCGCGATAACCAGGGCGTCTTGCAGGCGTTTATAAAAATATGCGTCCCAATTAAAAAAGTACGCCAACAAGGTGTGAGTGAAAAATACGAGAGAAATTATAATAAAAAATAATCGCGGCGGTTTGGGGAGAATCATAAGTTATGTTATACTTTCATTATACACTAATTTAAATTATTATGAAGTTATTAAAAAAATTAATTTTAGGTTTTTTAGCTATTTTTGCGGTCTTAATCTTAGTTGCTGGGTATTTTGGGTTAGTGCCCGGCGTTTCAAGCATTTTTGGTTCGGACAAACCAAGAAATTTAGGTATTATTGTTTCTGACGAATTTTTTAGCGTGGCTAACGAAAAGGTCGTTGTTGTTCGAGCGGGCGATGCTTTATCGGCCGAGAAAGTCGTTTATGAGGGTTCACATCCGGTTAATATTTCTTTGTCTAGTGAAGAAATATCTTCGCTCGTCGCAAAAGGAAAATGGAAATATAATCCCATCGCGGAAGGTTTTCAGATGAAAATAAATATTGACGGCACGGTTGAAGCGGCTGGGCTTCTTAACCGTCCGCGCCTTAACGGGTATTTTTCGGCAACCGGATTTTCGGATGCGCTTGCCTATACGAGCAAGTTTAATTTTCTTCCTGAAAAAGTCCCTTTTTACTTAAACGGTTCAGCGAGTATCATAAATAACAAAATGGATTTAAAATTAACATCGGCGCAAGTCGGACGCGTGCCTTTACCGACTGATTCAGTCTCGGTTAGGGTGGTAGAAAATTTTGTTGAACGGAGAATCTCGGCAATCTCCGGAATGAACGTTATTTCTCTGGATTTTAAT
>JBAXOH010000118.1:0-2244 GCA_037133335.1 bacterium | reverse complement strand
CTTTTGGTTCGGCAACTTCCTTTTTAACCGTTTCCTTTAATTTAACAGTAGCCTCTTTTTTAGGCTGCGCCTCTAACTTTATCGGTGCGGCAATCTCTTGCTTTTTAGCTTTAACAACGCCCGAAACTTTAATTTCACCTAAAATCAAATTAATATGGCTGGTTCTTTTTCTAATCGGCGTCGCTCGGCCATGCGCCCGCGGCATCGAACGTTTTAGGGTCGGGCCCTGATTAACCGTTAATTCTTTTATAAATAAATTACCTTTTTCCAATTCAAAATTATGCTCGGCGTTAGCCATGGCTGATTTAATCAAATTGGCCACCGGACCGCTGGCTAGTTTATTAATAAACTGTAATTGGTCTAAAGCTTTTTCAACCGGCATTTTTTTAATAAGATTAGCTACCAAACGTATCTTAGTCGGTGACATTCTAATAAATTTTGCTTTAGCTTTAACTTCCATATTATAAATAAATTATAAATTATATTTATTTGCCCGCTCTAGGAGCCGATGCCGCCGCGGCTGGCGCGGCTTCTTTGGCCTGATCTTTAGCCATCTTGCCGCCATGGCTGACAAACTTTCTGGTCGGAGAAAATTCTCCCAATTTATGACCAACCATATTCTCCACTACTAACACCGGGGTATGCTGTTTTCCATTATGCACGCCGATGGTAAAGCCTACCATCTCCGGTGTAATCGTGCAAGATCTGTCCCAAACCTTAATTATGGTCTTATCGCCGGGACGCAAAGCTTTTATCTTTTTTAATAACCTTTCGTTTATGTATGGTCCTTTTTTAAGTGATCTGGACATATATTATTTTTTTCTTCTTTGAATAATTAATCTATTTGATCTTTTTTTATTTTTTCTGGTCTTAACGCCTAAGGCCGGTTTACCCCATTTTGTTTTTGGATGCCTTAAACCGATAGATTGTTTGCCTTCACCGCCACCGTGTGGATGATCAACCGGATTCATAGCCGTTCCCCTAACCGTTGGCCTGATGCCCAATAATCTCTGCCGTCCGGCTCGGCCTATGGTAATATGTCTTCTGTCGGGATTAGAGACTTGGCCAACCGTACAAAGACAATCTTTATTAACCAATCTGATTTCTCCCGAAGGCATCTTAATCTGCGCAAAATTTCCTTCGATACCCATAACAAAAACCAAATCACCGGCGCTTCGAGCAATTTTAGCGCCTCGGCCTGGTTCTAATTCTATATTATTAACTTCTATGCCCGGTAAAATAAATTTAATTGGCATGGCGTTACCGATTTTTATTTCAATTTGGTTTTTTGAACTTAATATTTCATCACCGACTTTTAAACCTAAAGGCATAATAATATATCTTTTCGCTCCGTCTTTATAATTTACTAAGCCAATCCGAGCGCCGCGGTTAGGATCATATTCAATCGACATAATTTTTGCCGGTATATCAAATTTATCTCTTTTAAAATCAATCTGACGAATATATCTTTTCACGCCGCCGCCCTGATGCCTGACCGTAATTTTACCCTGATTGTTTCTGCCGGCTTGGCCTTTTTTTATAAAAATCAAACTTTTCTCCGGTTCAGTTTTAGTAATATCTAAAAAATCATCGAAGGTCGCCGATCTTCTGCCTGGTGATGTAGGTTTTACTTTTTTTATTCCCATATTAATTTAAATTATACTCCTTCGTAAATTTTAATCGTTTCACCCTTAGGTAAAGTTATAATAGCCTTTTTCCAATCTTTCCTTCGACCGCTAATTCGACCATAACGCGCTTTTTTTCCGCTCATTCTGATTACATTTACGCCAATCGGCTTAATACCATAAATTTCCTTAATCGCTTTAGCTACTTCAATTTTATTGGTATTTTTAGCCACAGAAAAAACATATTTATTCAAAGCACCTAAACCGCTTACTTTTTCCGTAACTAAAGGCTTCATAATTATCTTATAAGCATTGCCGTGAACTGATTTATTTTCGCTGCCCTTAACCGCTAATTTGGCTTTACCCGCTTCTGTTCCGCTATATAAATCTTTCATGCTCTTAGTCTCAACTTCTGCCTTTAAAACATTTTTAGCATTATTAACCTTAGCGGTTTTAATCGCCGGTTGTTTTTTTGTTTCGGTTTTTTTATTAAATAAACCCATATTTTTTATTATTTTCCGTATCTTGAGGTTAATTTATCAACCGCCGCTTTATTTAAAATTAAATTTTTATACTTTAATAAATCAACGATATTAATATTATCCGTGTTCATTAATTT
>JBAXOH010000117.1:0-2248 GCA_037133335.1 bacterium | reverse complement strand
GTCATGGGCAACTACCTCAAGGCGGTACGGACGGACAGAATTTAATGACCGCCGGCCGGCGCGAGTTAAGCGAAGAATTAAATAATGATAAATTTAAATCGGTTGCAGTTTTTTCTAAATTGTATGTTTATGAGTTTGGCGAGGAAACATCTAAATATGGCGTTAGCGCTAAAGCCGCTTGTGGCTATCGAGGACAAAAGCAGGGTTTGTTTATCGCCGAATTTTTAGGTTCGGACGAAGTTATAAAAATAAATTTTTGGGAGTATAGCGCCTGGCGTTGGGTGGAAGCGGAAAAACTAATTGAATCGGTGCATACGATTCGCCGGACGGCGGCAAAAATATTTATGGAAAAATTTAAGGAAATAATTAAATCATAAATTATATGTTAAAATACACGCCGTCAAAAAATGCTTTAATAATCGCTAAGCAATATTTAAGACAGGAACTTAGAAAAATTTTTTCTGATGTTAAAGATGATAAATTTTATAAAAAAATTGATAAGTCAATTGAAGGTTTTACCGGTCGAGAAGGGGAGATGTCCTTTTGGAATTTACTCGCCGCGATTTCCGAAGGTTGGAAATTAAAACAGGTTTTTGCTATTTTATCCGATGATAAATATCAATGGAAATTAAAAGATATTCCGTTAGAAAAAATTTATTTGACCGGCATGTCGCCGACGATAGATAAGTATGTTATAAAAAAATTTAACCATAATCCGATTTTATTTTCTAAGGCCTGGAAAATTAATAAATTAATGAGGCAAGAAATTATTAAAACCGGTTTTAGCGCGCATAAAGAAAGAGATTATTTTCCTATTTTAGTTTATAAAACCGGGGATAATTTTAGAGTTTTTGACGGTATGAGGCGAACAATACTCGCTTTAACAAAAAATCAGAAAAGTATTAAAGCTTGGGTGGGTTATAAAATTAATACTAAAGGCCGGCCGCTTATTAGCGCCAACCGTTGCTATTTTTTATCAAACTTATATAATCAAGCTAAGACTAAAGATAAAACTTTAGAAAAATCAATTATTAAGATTGGTAAAGAAATCAATAAAAATTATCGCAACGGCCGCGAAGTGCTTTTAAAAAGAGTTATCGGCTGGTCGCATGACCAAAAAATTAAAAGTATTTTTGCGGAAATGATAAAATAAATCCACCTTTGTCATTGCGAGCGACCGGAGGGAGCGCGGCAATCTCACATACTATTTTTTAGGTAAATAGATTGTTTCAAAAATTAACTTATATTTTATTAAAATGTTCGTGAGATTGCTTCGTCGCCCGAGTACGCGCTTCTCGCAATGACATAATTTTAATTATATGCCAACAAATATTCGCTTGCGTTTTGCGCCATCGCCAACAGGATTTTTACATGTCGGTAGCTTAAGAACCGTTTTATTTGATTATTTAATCGCTAAAACTTTGGGCGGAAAATTAATTTTACGCGTTGAAGATACTGACCAAAAAAGGGAAGTCGAGGGCGCGGTTTTAGGCTTAATCAATATTTTAGATTGGATCGGTATAAAATTTGACGAAGGGCCGCAGGTCGGCGGTAATTTCGGCCCCTATACTCAATCGGAGAGAATAAAAATTTATAAAGAATATACCGAAGTTATTTTAAAAAAAGGTGAAGCCTATCATTGTTTTTGCACTTCGGAAAGATTAACCGAAATGCGCGAAAAACAGCAAGCGCAAAAATTGCCGCCGCGCTATGATCGCACATGCCGCGAGCTTTCTAAGGCTGAAGTTGAGAAAAAAATTAGTAACGGAGAAAAATTTGTTATCAGGCAAAAAATGCCTTTAGATGGAGAAATTACCGTTCATGATGAATCGCGCGGCGATATAAAATTTAAAAATGCCGACTTAGAAGATCAGGTTTTAATAAAATCGGACGGTATGCCGACTTATCAATTTGCCAGTGTTGTTGACGACCATTTAATGGAGATTAGCCATGTTTTACGCGGCGATGAATGGCTTTCCAGTTTTCCTAAAAATATTTTATTATATAAAGCTTTCGGCTGGGAAGCGCCTAAATTTATTCACCTGGCTTTAACCTTAAATAAAGAAGGCGGAAAATTAAGCAAACGCCAAGGCGACGTCGCGGTTGAAGATTATCGCTCTAAAGGTTATTTACCAGAAGCCATACTTAATTTTTGCGTTTTGCAGGGTAGGCATCCGTCGGCTTCGGCTAAAGCTCCGAGAGACAAAACAGATGAAATATTAAGCCTTGAACAAATGATTGAATATTT
>JBAXOH010000116.1:0-2250 GCA_037133335.1 bacterium | reverse complement strand
CGTAAGTAACTAGATATACAAATACTACAGAAACATAAAACGAGATAACTTGTATCACACTAATCTTACGATTAAAAGCATATAATACTCCAGCAAAAGGAACATAAAAAAGACAAGCTACATATGGCCACACAATATAGATATAAATTGGTGTCCAAGCATCTATAAATGTTTTGAGAGAGACAGCTTCCGTCAGCCTTCCTCCTAATTCACAAACAGCTATATATTGCATCATTAGCAAATATAAGAGAAAACAAAGGGGAATAAACAACAGGAGTTTAAACCAAACGCTATGATTGAATTTTTTTGATATTTTCATAAAGAAAGCCTGTTATTCAAAGTATTGCTAGAAAAATATTTTTTGAATTGCGTATAACTAGTTATATGTGAACTTATTGAATTATTATTTAAAATTAGTTAAAATGTAAGTAATTATTTCTTATCATAACTTTCTATGGAGGGAAATTATCAATACCCCAGTAAAGATCCTATGTTTCGGTTAGCGCAAGAAATGAGAATTCGTAATTTTAGCCATAAAACCATCCAAGCTTATCTTTATTATAACAAGGAACTTCTGCGTTTTGCAAGCAAAGATGTTAGAGAAGTGGAAAAACAGGATATTAGGGATTATATTGATTATTTATTTAGCTTAGGCAAATCTTCTTCAACGGTTAATTTGGCGATAAATGCTTTTAAATTTTATTATGAAGGAATATTACAAAGAAGATTTTTTGTGTCTGACGCCGGAATTCGGCGTCCTAAAAGTGAAAGAAAATTGCCGGTGGTGTTAAGTAAAGACGAAGTGATAATGATGATTAACTCTCTGGGCAATATTAAACATAAGCTAGTAATTCAAATTTTATTCGGTTCGGGGCTTAGAATTAGCGAGCTAATAGATCTAAAAATAAATGATATTGATTTTTTTCGTAAAATTATTACGATTAGGCATGGTAAAGGCGCTAAAGACAGAATTACGATTGTGTCCGAGCAGACTTTATCTAATATTGAAAAATATTTATCAGAGTATCAGCCCCTGGTTTATCTTTTTGAAAGCTATGAGCCAGGTGATAAATTAAATGTCAGATCGGCGCAAAAGGTTGTAGAAGAGGCGGCCAAGTCGGCCGGGATTAATTCTGGGGTATCGGCGCATAGTCTAAGACATAGTTTTGCCACGCATTTACTAGAAAATGGAACTGATATAAGATATATACAGGAGTTATTGGGGCATGCGCGGCTAGAAACTACGCAGATTTATACGAAAGTCGCCAATAATATGATAAGAGGAATAAAGAGTCCGTTGGAGTAAAATGTATGAATAAAAAAGTTGCCATAATAATCAGTCCGAATTATAAAGACTACGCTAAAAAATATTTGGCCGAGTGTGTTTTAAGTATAAAAAAACAGGATTATATCGGCGAGATGAAAATCTTTATAGCCGATAACGAAAGTACAGAGGAAAGTTTTAATTATTTAAAAAATATTTTACCGGATGCGGAGATTATTAGAAATAAAAATAATGGCGGGTTCGCTAAGCCGAGTAATGATTGTCTGAAACTGGCGTTAGCGCAAGGGTTTGATTATATTATTTTATTTAACATGGATGCGGTTTTAGAGCCTGATTGCTTGAGAAGGATGGTAGAAGCGGCGGATGTTAAAGAAAAAATTGGCGCCGTACAGGCGAGATTAATGCTTTATAACGATAAAAATAAAATAAATAGTTTAGGCAATGTTACGTATTTTTTGGGCTTTGGGTACGCTAGCGGGTATAGGGAAGAGTTTAAATCCCCCTTACCCCCTTTAATAAAGGGGGTAGAAATTTGTTATCCGAGCGGTGCAGCGGTTTTATTTAAAAGCGAGGCGTTAGAAAAAGTTGGTTTGTTCGACGAAGAATTTTGGATGTATAATGAAGATCAGGATTTGGGTTGGCGGTTATGGCTCTCGAGCTATAAATGCGTTTTGGCGCCCGGGGCCGTAGTTTATCATAAGTATGAATTTTCCCGCAGTATAAAAAAATATTATTTCATGGATCGGAATCGGATTATAGCCATGCTGAAAAATTATCATTGGCTTACGCTAGTATTAATTTTTCCCGCGTTTCTAATTATGGAAGTAGGTTTAATATTTTTTGCCACTAAAGGCGGTTGGTTTAAAGAAAAAATTAATGTTTATAAATATTTTTTAAAATTAAAAAATTGGCGTTATATAGTAGAGGCGCGAAAGCAGGCGCAGAAATTAAGGCAAATAAAAGAC
>JBAXOH010000115.1:0-2283 GCA_037133335.1 bacterium | reverse complement strand
ATCTATAATTTCATGTTATAATATAATTAAATTAAACTTTTTTAAACCACATGTTATCAAGCCAAAAAATAAAAAAAATATTGGCAAAAATTATACCAAGACAAAAATTTGAAAAATTTTCCGAAGAAGCAAAAAAATGCGGTAAAACTCTGGAAAATTATTTAATTGAAAAAAAAATAACGACCTCAAATTCTCTTTACGAAAATGCGGCCGGTTATTTTAATATGCCTTTTATTAATTTAAAAACCCGAGTTATAGAAAAAAATGTTTTGTTAAATATCCCTGAACCAATCGCCTCGACCCATAAAATAATCGCGTTCGCCGCCGACGACAAAGAAATAAAAATCGCCGCCCTAGACCAGGAAAATAAGAAAATTATTGAATTTATCGGAAAAAAAAATAATCTAAAGCCGGTAATTTTTTTAACCACTCCTGAAAGTTTTAATGAAGCCATAAAACAGTATCATAAAAGCTTAAAATCAGAATTTAAGGGCTTGGTTGATCAAAAAATAGAAAACGGCGCCGTCGATTTTAAAAAATCAGCGGAAAATTTATCAATCGTTAGAATTATTGACACACTTTTGGAATACGCGATTTTCGAAGACGCCTCGGATATTCATTTAGAACCGGAAAAAAAAGATATTATCGCCTATTATCGCGTTGACGGCATTTTAAAAACGGTTATGACTTTGCCAAAAAACTTTCAACCGGGAATTACCGCGCGTATAAAACTATTGGCTAATTTAAAAATTAATGAACACCGCTTACCGCAAGACGGCCACTTTAAAATAAACACTAGAGAATATAAAATTTCTTTCAAAGTTTCTATTATTCCCGCCCTAGACGGAGAAAAAATTATTTTGCACTTATTGAACGAAAAAACACAAATTTTAAATTTAAAACAATTGGGCCTGCAGCCCTCGGCCCTAAAATCTATTAAAAAAAATATCTCTAAGCCATACGGCATAATCTTGGCGGCCGGACCTAATAATTCAGGAAAAACCACTACGCTTCACGCAGTTATTAATGTTTTGAACACGCCGGAAGTAAATATTATGACCATCGAAGACCCGATTGAACACCGAATACCGTATATTAATCAATCTCAGGTTAACCAAAAAATTGGCTATACTTTTGCCGCTGGATTAAAAGCTTTCTTAAGGCAAGACCCGAATATTATTATGGTAGGAGAAATTCAAGATAAAGAAATCGCGGGAATTGCTATTCATGCCGCTATGACCGGTCATCTGGTATTGTCAACTTTGCATGCGAAAGACGCTATAAACGCCTTATCTTGCCTCTCCGACATGGGCATACCGCCCTTTTTAATAGCTTCAACCACTAATATTATAATCGCCCAAAGATTAGTCAGAAAAATTTGCCCTAACTGCATTCAGAGTTATAACTTAGACAAGCAAACAATAGCGGAATTAAATCAACTATTTGATCTTAGGGATATTATACTGATGCTTGAAAAAAATAAAATTATTATTAACGCCGAACAAAACCTAAAAAATTTACTATTTTATAGAGGCAAAGGCTGTAAACAATGCTCTAATTCCGGCTATAAAGGCAAGCTCGGCATTTATGAAGTCTTAGAAATTACCGGAGAAATGTCCGAGTTAATTTTAAAAAAGGCTTCGACGACCGAGCTTAAAGAACAGGCAAAAAAACAAAATATGCTTACTATTATTGAGGACGGCTTTATCAAAGCTAAAAACGGCGTTACTACAATTGAAGAAATTATAAAAATAGCCAAAGAATAAAAAATATTGTCAGACAATTTTATAAAATTTTAAGAATAAAAAACATCCCGCATTTTACGGGACGTTTTTTATATTACCGGCGCCATGCGCCTTAATTTTTTAATAATTGACGGCAGTATTCTTAAAACTCTATCTATTTCACCCGCGGTATTATTTTTCCCAAAAGTAAATCTAATAGTGCTATGAGCAATTTCGTCTTTTACACCCATAGCTTTAAGCACCGGCGAAGCTTTTAGGCTAGCCGAAGCGCAAGCCGAACCGGTAGAAACGGCTAAACCCTCTAAGTCTAAAGCAATTAAAATAGATTCCCCCTCGGCGCCGACGAATGAAATATTGGCGTGCGACGGAGTAGAATTTTTTATATCAGTATTAATAATAATTTTAGCAATTTTCCGCTTAATTAAAGCGACAAATTTATCGCGTAATTTAGCGATTTTTTTATTATCTTCTATTTGATTTTTAGCTAACAACTTAATCGCCGCAGCCAAACCGACTATGCCCGGGACATTGAGTGTGC
>JBAXOH010000114.1:0-2310 GCA_037133335.1 bacterium | reverse complement strand
ATATAATGTATTTATAGGAGAAATTTATGCAAAAAAAGATTAATATTAATTTAGAGAGAAAAATTACTGCTAGCGGGTGGATTATTAAAACCCGATGGGTTTATATGATCGGAATTTTACTGATTGGTTTTTTAACAAAAACTATAAGCCATTCTAATGTTGAATTTTCTTTTGTTGCCATGGGTTCGTTGTTTGTCGCTTTTGCCGTTATAAATTTAACATTATATTTTTTACATAAGAGGGTAAAAAATAATTTTTCTAAAAATTTATTGGCTTTTATCAACTATACTCAAATTATTATTGAATTAATATTTTTTACTATCATTATGCATTGGGCCGGCGGGGTCGAAAGTATTTCTTCGGTTTTCTTTTTTATGCCGGTAGTTTCAGCCTCGTTAATTTTTGGCGCCAGAGGTTCAATCATAACCGCCGTTGCTAGTGGCGTTTTAGTTAATTTATTAATTATAGCCGAATATTATGGTATTATCAGCCATATTCCTCGTTATAGCGTTCCAACTTTAGAATTTCAAAATTTGGCCATTGCCCTAACCAAGACCATAACTACTTCAATTTTTTATGTAGTTATCGGTTCATTTTCCGGTTACGGCGCTAATATGCTTTTTAAGCGCGAGAAATCGTTAGAAGAAAAAATGCAACAGTTGGACGAACAAGCTAAAAAATTAGTTAAACGCGACGGTGAGTTGACCGAAATTAATCAAGAGCTGGATAATAAAGTTGCCGAATTGGAAAGATTTAAGAAGCAGACGGTCGGTCGAGAATTAAAAATGATTGAATTAAAAAATAAGATAAAAAATCTGTAGATTAAATCCGAAGATAATTAATAATTTTTTATGGATTTAGCCCAGTTTAGATCAATTGTTTTATTTTCCGTGGCTTTCTCACAGGTCTTGTTTGCCTTGTTACTTTGGTTAAAAGGCAAAAATAAAGAAGCTTTTTATTTTGGTTGGGTGGCTTTTTTCTCAGGGATTTATGCTTTTACTTGGGGCGGTATGTTCTTTTTTGAAAATAAATTATTTTGGAATAAGGCTACCTGGCTGGCCCCCTTAGCGGCTAGTGCTAACATAATTTTTACTTATTATTTTACTGGTAAAACTAAATTTTTTAAATTAAAAATTATTTTTTGGTATGGCTTTTCAGCGACCTTAGCTATTATTTCTTTTACCACGCCTTATATTATTTATTCGGCTCCTGACCAATATCCGTTTGTTAATGCGGAAACGGCCGGCAGTTTAAATCAGTTAGCCAGATTTACGGTTTTACCGCTTTTGATTATTCCTTTTTATTACATGGTCAGTTTTTATCGTAAAAGCGTCGGCGTTAAAAGATTGCAAATGAAATACTTCATTACCGGCTATTCAATTTATACTGCCGCCGCTCTTCTTTTTGGCGGAGTTTTGCCGCTTTTTCACGAAAGATTTTTTTCTTATCTCGACGCCCCGATTTATTTTTCAATTATTTGGCTAGGGCTATCCATTTACGCCATTATTAGAAAAAAGTTGTTTGCGATTAAAGTTATTTTAACTGAATTATTGGTGGTCTTAACCAGCTTAATTTTATTAGTTCAGATATTTTTCGCTCAGGGCGCGCAGGCAAAATTAGTTAATATTGCCATATTTTTACTTTATATAATAATCGGCTATCTATTAGTTAGGTCAACTAATAAGGAAATTGAAAAAGAAAAAAGAGCTGAAGAGTTAGCCGAAAAATTAGAAGAGTTGAATTTAAATTTAGAAAAAAAAGTAAATGAAAAAACCAAAGAACAGCAAATTAAAGTTAAGGAATTAAACCAGTCAGAAAAGGCTTTACTTAATATATTAGAAGATAATACCGAAGCCAGGAGAGAGATGGAAGAGGAAAAAAATAAAACCTTGGCTATTATCGCCAATTTTATCGATCCGATTATTGTTTTAGATAAGGATTATAAAATTAGCATGGTTAACCCGGCCGCTTCCAGGGTTTTTGGTTTAAATACTGTCGACTTAGGAAAGCAAGTGGCTACGGATAATAAATTTAGCATGTCAAATTTTAAGGCAATTATAAAAAAAGATTATGAAATTAAACAAATTAACCAGGATGACAAGGAACAGAATTTTATAGCCGAAGAAATTACCTTAAATAATACCGATTCAGAGAAAATCGTTTCCGGGGCAACTTATAAAGTTATTACGGCAAAAGTGTTAAGCCTCAATAATAAATTGCTTGGCATAATGAAAATTTTCTACGATACCACGCGCGAAAAAGCGATTGATAAAATGAAGTCGGAATTTATTTCCGTGGCCGCTCATCAGC
>JBAXOH010000113.1:0-2402 GCA_037133335.1 bacterium | reverse complement strand
AGATAAAGTCGCTCATAAAATTTTTCAACAAAAAAATACACAAAAAATTGAAAGCGGACTAATAAAAGTTAATAAAAATTTATACAAAAAAATAGTCGCTCATTATAAAAAATGGCGCTGGACGCCTTATACTTATATCGGCCCAGCCTATAATTTAGATTATTATTTAAACATCTGGTCGTCTTTGACAAGACAAAAAATAAATCCAAAACAAGAAATTAAAAAATTAGCGGAAATAAGAAGAAAAACTATAAAACAGAGAAATCGATTTATAAAAATTTTAAATTTAAACAAAAAAGAAATCGCTATATTTAATTTGGCGGTACAAATAGTTTGGCTGAAATCTTATAGAAAAGATGTTATGTTTTATGGTATGTATATTAATGATGAAGTTTTAAAAGAGTTAAGTAGGCGAGAAGGTTTTTCTTTAATGCAGATTAAATATGTCGCTGGTTTCGAGATGAAAAATTTTAAAAATTTTTCTCCAGATGAACTTAACCGAAGATATAAATTTAGTGTGATTTATAGCAACCAGGGCAAGATGAAAATTTATATAGGAAAACAAGCAAAAGATTTTTTGAAAAAGCAAAAATTTGAAAAAATTATTATTAAAAAAGGTAATGAGTTAAAAGGTACGGCGGCTTATGTGGGAAAAGCTAAGGGCAGGGTTAAAATTGTCAACTTGCCCGGAGAAATGTCTAAAATGGAAAAAGGCAATATTATGGTAGCACATACAACTTTTCCTAGTTTAGTTCCGGCTATGAAAAAAGCAGCTGCTATCGTTACTGACGACGGTGGCATAACTTGCCATGCCGCTATCGTAGCGCGAGAATTAAAAACTCCCTGCGTCGTTGGCACAAAAATTGCAACCCAAATTTTACATGACGGCGACTTAATAGAGGTGGATGCGGACAAGGGTATAGTAAAAATTATAAAGTAAATTTATGGCCAAACAAATAAAATATGAAATTCACCCACGCGAATATACGATTATTGGAATTTCTGCGGTTATGCAGGAATTTTTTTCTAAAGATTTTAGAAATTATTATGGCACAAATTTAAAAGAAATGGTTTCTCTAATTAAGGATGGGCAATATTTTCATATTCAAATTGAAGGGGATAGGGAAAGACTTGATAAATCATTTTTAAAATTAGTAAACGCCGGTAGATATAATTATAAAAAAGAATATAATGATTTTTTAAAGCTAGTTAACGCTTATGAAAAATTAACGTTTAATAAAAAAATTAGTCTTAATATTATTTTAGAATTTTATAGTTATTATAGAAAATTAATTAAATATGCCTATGCCGCTTTCGATACGCCCGACTTCGTTGATTTTTTAAAACCGGAAAGACGCAAGGAGTTCATGAAATATATTACAAAGATTAGATTAAGAGCGGAAAAAATCTATAAAGATGGAGAAGAAAAATTCATTCCGAAATATTCAAAATGGTTAGTAAGAAATCATTTAAATAAATATACCGTTGAAGAATTGCAATATGTTTTTTGGAAGGAAATGGAAAATTATGTTTTACTAGGTAAAAAATTGCCTTCCCCTAAGATTTTGTGCGAGAGAAAGAAGATATTTTATATTAGACAGTATCCTTTTGAAAAGTTTGAATTAAAACAAGATAAGACGGCAGAAAAAGAAATAGCTAAGCAACAATTTTTTAAAGAGGAAAAATATGACGATATAAAAGAGTTGAAGGGTCAAATAGCTTATGGTGGTAAAGTCGAAGGTAAAGTCAAATTAGTTTTTAGCAGAAAAGACATGACTAAATTTAAGAAAAATGAAATATTGGTTTCGGTTATGACTGAACCAAGTTATTTGTCTATTATGAAGAAGGCTAAAGCTTTCATTACGGATGAGGGTGGGGTTTTATGCCATGCAGCTATCGTCGCCCGCGAACTTAAAAGGCCTTGTATTATTGGTACGAAAATTGCCACAAAAATTTTAAAAGATGGAGATTTAGTTGAGGTGGATGCAAACAAGGGGACAGTAAAAATAATATGATTAAATTTAATGGAAAAAAATACGAGCTTTTATTTAGCAATAATTTATTGCCATTTTGGGCGTTAGATTATTCTGATTTTTTATTTTTTAGCGAGTTTAAAAAACAATGCGGATCTAAATATAATATACTTTCAATAATTGAAAATAATTGGCAAAAGAAATATGCCGAATTACAAAGCTTGGAAAAATTATCTAGTATTTTTATAAAAATAATCAAGAATGACAAGTGGCTTAGTAATTTAAGGGCAATTTATCAAAAAAAAATAATTAAAGTCGAAAAATTATTAAAAATTAAAATTAATAAAACAACAAGCAACAAAGAATTAATTGCAATTTTAACTCTTATGCGAAGCGAGTCTGCCCTCTTGGACGTTATGAGTAATATAC
>JBAXOH010000112.1:0-2423 GCA_037133335.1 bacterium | reverse complement strand
TCTTAATAACTAGATATTATTAATCAAGCAAACTTTCTAATTACACCGCGGACAACTCCTTGAATCAATGGGTCGGCGCTATAAATTGGCTTCATATTAGAATTAGCGGGTTGCAATCTGATTCGTTTTTGCTCGCGGTAAAACTTTTTTAATGTAGCATAAGCATTATTTAATAGCGCTACTACGATATCACCGTCCTTGGGCGAGGGATTTCTTTCAACAATAACAAAATCACCGTCTAAGATACCGTCATCAATCATAGATTCGCCTCTAACTTTTAAAACATAGCTATTGGCGCTATCGGTAACAAAGTCGGCCGGTACTGCGATAGCCTCCTTTTCTTCAATCGCTTCAATCGGCTCGCCGGCGGTAATTAAACCGACCAACGGCAATTCTAGGCTCGCCACCCAATTAACGTTAGCCGGGATGATTTCAATTGATCGCGCTTCGTTAAATGAAGTTTTTAACAAACCCTTTTGCTTAAGCGATTGCACGTGCGCGTGAATCGTGGCCGGGCTGGATAAATTAAAATGCTCGCCGATTTCCCTAAGCGACGGCGCGTAGCCGTTATCACCGGTAAATTCGGTTATAAAATCAAGAATCTGCCGCTGGCGTTTAGTTAAATTGTTACCCATATATTTTATGTTTAAAATTAGTTATTAACAGCTAATTACTGCCTATTTCTATTATACACGAACAAAATACGAAAGTCAAGTAAATATAAAAACCCCGCGAACGGAGCTTTAATATTAGGCAAAAAACAATGTTTTAAATTTACCATAATCTAACTCCTTTTATTAAACGCTAAGGTCGCGATTGAAACCATCACCACCGAAAAAACCAATAAAACCAAAATATTTATCTGAATCGGGTATAAAAATAATTTTTGCGCCAACGCCAGAGGCACGTCGGTTATGATAATCTGACGCATAGCGTCAACGCCGTAAGTTAGAGGATTCAAGCGCGACAAAATCATCATCCAGGCCGGTACATTAGTAAGCGGGAAAAAAGCGCCGGAAAGAAAAAACATGGGAAAAATTAAAACCTGCATAATTACGCCGAAGCTTTCCGTAGTTTTCATGAGTGAGGCTATTAAAAGACCCATGCCGGAAATAGCGAAGGCCAAAAGTATCATGAACAAAAATAATTTAATAATAATTAAAATATTAAGATGGATGCCCATGAATGGCGCCAGGGCTAATAGTAATAAAGCTTGGGTTGAAGCTACGGTAACCGCGCCTAAAATTTTTCCAACCACGATTGAAGTGCGTGAAATCGGCGCCACTAAAATTTCTTTCAAAAAACCGAATTCCCGATCCCAGACCGTAGAAATAGTGGAAAAAAAAGCAATACCCATAACATTCATAGCAATAATGCCCGGATACATAAACTTCATAAAATCTATGCCAAAATTGCCTTTAGTTAAAGTTCCGCCTAAGCCGGCGCCAAAAATTACTAAAAACATTAAAGGCTGAAGCAAGGTAGAAAATATTCTGGCTTTATCGCGAGTATATCTTATGCCTTCCCGCTTCCAAATTGTATAAATTGCTCTTAATTCGTTCATAATAATTAAATTAATGCTTCGCGGCCATTCGATTACGCATCATATCTTTAGCCGAAGCATCTTCTTCCCTAATCTTTTTACCGGTCAAATTTAAAAATACATCATCTAGGGTCGGCTCCCTTAGCTCGACCGATTGAATTTTTTCTTCAAGCTGATTAAATAATTTTGGTAAAAATTTATCACCGTCAGCCACTTCTATTATTAATTTAGCATCTGCAATTTTAACTTTTAAATTAAATTTAGCTTCGATTTCTAGTTTTAACTTGTCTAAATTCGCCGCCGTCATAGTTATAATATCCCCGCCTACCAGTTTTTTTAAATTAGCCGGCGTATCTAAGGCTACGATTTTACCTTGATCAATAATCGCTATACGATCGCAATATTCGGCTTCATTTAAATAATGCGTGGTCATAAAAATCGTCATATCTTTTTCTTTTTTAAGCTTTAAAACATATTCCCAAATATTAAACCTGGTCTGCGGATCTAGGCCGATTGTCGGTTCGTCTAAAAACATAACGGCCGGATAATGAATCAATCCGCGAGCGATTTCCAGCCGGCGCTTCATGCCGCCGGAAAAAGTTTTTACGATATGATCGCGCCTTTCCCATAAATCTACTAGCTTAAGCACCTCGGGCAAGCGCTCTCTAAAAATCTTTTTGTCCACGCCGTATAAATCAGAATGAAAATATAAATTTTCCTCCGCGGTGAGCTTATCGTCCAATGAAGAATCCTGAAAAACTAAACCGATTGATTTTCTAACTTGGTTCCTTTGTATATTAACATTGAAACCGTTTATCCCGGCCTGACCGGAATCAAGCTTAAGTAAAGTCGCTAGAATACTAATGGTAGTGGATTTACC
>JBAXOH010000111.1:0-2443 GCA_037133335.1 bacterium | reverse complement strand
GGGTTTTACGTTCAATCGACTCGGTGCTTTTAGTTGTGGACGCTCAGGAAGGTCCTATGCCCCAAACTAAGTTTGTTTTAAAAAAATCTTTAGAATTAGGCTTAAAGCCGATTGTGGTAATCAATAAAATTGATAAGCCGGCGGCCAGAGTCGAATGGACTTTAGAAAAAATTTATGAATTATTTTTAGATTTGGGAGCGTCGGACGAGCAGCTTGATTTTACTACCGTTTACGCCATCGCCCGCCAAGGAATAGCTAAAAATAATATGGCCGATCAAAGCGAAAATTTAAATCCGCTCCTAGATGTTATTTTAGAAAAAGTTAAACCGGCCTCATCGGCTGAAGAAGTTAAATTGCCTTTAAGAATCCAGCCGTTTAATTTGGCTTATGATAATTTTATCGGTCGGTTGGCTATCGGCAGAATTTATGAAGGCATAGTTAAGCGGGCGGATAATGTGATAATAAAAAAGCCAAGTGGAGAAATTAGAAGCGGTAAAATTGGTAAATTATTCACTTTTGAAGGCATAAGCAGAAAAGAAGTTAAAGAGGCCGTGGCCGGAGATATCGTTATGATTGCCGGGTTGCCCGATATTGATATCGGCGAAACTATTTGCTTCACCGCCGATCAAAAAACTTTGCCGGCTATTTTAGTGGATCAGCCGACGATTTCGTTAAATTTTTTAGTTAATAATTCTCCGTTTGCCGGCCGTGATGGTAAATATGTTACTAGTCGGCAGATAAAAGAGCGTTTACAAAAAGAGTTGGAAGTAAATGTTGGTTTAAAAATTGATTTTACTGATGGAGATTTTTATAAAGTTTATGGCCGGGGAGAATTGCATATTGCCATATTGTTGGAAAATATGCGCCGCGAAGGTTTTGAGCTGCAAGTTTCTCAACCGACAGTAATTATTAAAGAAGAAAATGGTATTAAGCTTGAACCTTTTGAAGAAGTTACGATTGATGTGCCCCAGGAATCTTCAGGCGTGGTAATTGAAAAATTGGCTAAAAGAAAGGGCTTGATGAAAGAAATGAATCCGGAACACGCCGGCGTTAGGATGGTTTTTGAAATTCCGGTTAGAGGATTACTCGGCTATCGTAATGAGTTTGTGGTGGATACTAGGGGTGAGGGTATAATTTGCACGCATGTGGCCGGTTTTAAACCGCACGTTGGCGAAATTGCAAAAAGCGAATTAGGCTCAATGGTATCAATGGTTAGCGGTAAAGCTTTAGCGTTTTCTTTGTGGAATCTTCAAGAGCGCGGTACTTTATATATTGGCGCCAACATTGAAGTTTACGAAGGCATGGTAATCGGCAATGTAGCCAAAGGTAATGACCTTGAAGTTAATCCGATAAAGGGGAAGCAGTTGACCAATATGCGCGCTTCGGGCGCGGATGAAGCCATTAAGCTTATTCCGCCTTATGAAATTACTTTGGAGCGAGGTTTAGGTATTATAAAAGAAGACGAATATTTAGAAGTTACTCCTAAAAATATTAGGTTGCGCAAGATGTATTTAACTAAAAACGACAGGACAAAATCTCTTAGAGTAAAATAAAAAATATTAAAATTAAAATATAACAGGGGCGCTAGACCTCTGTTTTTATGTTTATAAAATTCGCCGTAAATTAAAAAGTATTGTATAATTATATACATGATATTAATTAAAAAAATAAAAAAGTTTTTTAAGATAATCGGCCCAGGAGTAATTACGGGCGCGGCTGACGATGATCCGTCCGGCATCGCTACTTATACCCAAGCCGGCGCTAAATTTGGTTATAGTCAGCTTTGGCTAATGATATGCACATTGCCGTTGCTTACGGCTGTTCAGGAAGCCTGTGCGCGCATTGGTGCGGTTACCGGTAAAGGTATAGCGGCGGTCATAAAAGAATATTACAGCAAAAAAGTTTTATTTTCGGCAGTAATTTTAATTTTAGTTGCTAATACGATAAATATCGGAGCTGATATCGGTGCCATGGCCGAAGCCGCGCAGTTATTAATTCCTATAAATTTTAGCGTTTTAGCTTTATTTTTTACGGCTTTAATTTTAATTTTAGAAATTTTTTTATCATATAAAACTTATTCTAATGTTTTAAAATGGTGCGCTTTGTCTTTAATCGCTTATCCGGTTACGGTTTTTTTGATTAATAATCCTTGGCTAGAAATTTTTAAAGCTACTTTTATACCGCACATTGAATTTAGTTTTGGCTTTTTGTTTATAATCGTTGGTGTTTTAGGCACGACGATTTCTCCTTATATGTTTTTTTGGGGAGCCTCGGAAGAAGTGGAAGAAGAAAAAAAACATCATATGTTTAATAAGGGCAAGCCAAAAGTGAGTGAAAAATTTATGCATAATTTAAGATTAGATAATTTTTTTGGCATGTTATTTTCGCAAATTACGGCTTGGTGTATTATCATAGTGGCCGGAACAGTGCTTCATAATAATGG
>JBAXOH010000110.1:0-2477 GCA_037133335.1 bacterium | reverse complement strand
TGGTTATTTAGCCGGTGAACATTTTTTCTGCCCGAAGTGCGACGAGGAGATCGGCTACATGCCGAAAGAGCAGGTAGAAAAAGAAGTTGAACAGATATTAATTTAAATAAATAAATAAAAATAAAAGTCTAGTTTTAAAATAAGCTAGATTAAGGAGAAACTATATGAGCCCAATCGAAGCTAAAAGAACGGCCTGCGAAGTTTATTCAAGAGTAACCGGATATTTAAGGCCGGTTCAGCAATGGAATGACGGCAAACAAGCGGAATATTTTAATCGTAAGACATTTAAAATTAATAAAGAATAATGCTAACGGCGCGAATAAATTTTTAGATTAGTATTATTCGCGTAGCTTTCGTAATTTTAGCATTATGATAATTGGCGGACTACAAAAATTTAGTTTATTGGATTATCCGGAGAAAATTAGCTCTATTGTCTTTACTCAAGGTTGTAATTTCCGCTGCCAATTTTGCTACAACCCTATGCTTGTCTGGCCCAACAAGGTCGGCAAGTCAAAATATGCTCAGGCAACTGAGCAACAAAAAGCTCATCCCAAAATTAAAGAGGATGACTTTTTTGTTTTTTTGCGGTCGCGAGTTGGTAAATTAGACGCCGTGGTTATCACCGGCGGCGAGCCATGTTTGCAAAAAGATTTGTCGGAGTTTATTAAAAAAATAAAGAAACTAGGCTTTTTAGTAAAATTGGATACCAACGGCAGTTATCCTGAAATCCTGACAAAGCTTATAAAAGAAAAGTTGGTTGATTATATCGCCATGGATTTAAAAGCGCCGGCTAATAAGTATGAGCAAATAATCGGCGCAGAAGTAAATTTTAACAATATTAAAAAAAGTGTTAAGATGATAGTGCAGAGTAATCTGCCCTATGAATTTAGAACTACGGTCGTGCCGGGGCTACTAAATAAAGACGATATCGGCGAGATGGGCGAAATTATTAAGGGTGCAAATAAGTGGTATTTGCAGAAATTTCAAAGTAATATTGAATTGGTTGGTCGCGACTTAGAAAAGCGAGTGCCGTATAATACCCGGCAGATGCAGGAGATGGCGGAAATCGGAAAAAAGTATGTGAAAATTTGCGAAGTTAGATAATAATAAAAACGTCACCCCGGCGTGACAAAACTAATATTATGAACGAAGAAAATCAAATAAACGAACAGGAGCAAATAAAAAAATTGTTAGAACAAAATCTTAAGCTTACTGGAGAAATTTATGCCATGACTAAAAAAATGAAAAGTTATTTGGCTTTTCAGCGCCTAGTTAGTTTATTTTATTTAGTTTTAATTATAGCGCCGATTATTTTAAGTATAATTTATCTGCCGCCGTTATTAAGCGGTCTATTTGATCAATATAAGCAGGCTCTGGATATCCAAGGCGGGTCAAGCAGCGCGATTCAGGAGCTGCTTAAAGGCGGAGCTGGCGGTTTTGACATTAACGCGATTAAAGATTCTGTTAAATAAATAGCATAAACCGACTAAATTTAATAAAATGGAAAATTTATTAAAAAACCTGGAAATATTAAGAGAACGTCTCCTAGATACCTGGAGGTTACTTTGACTTAGATCGCCAAATTGAAAAAGTTAACGAACTGAAAGTGGAAATGTCTAAACCTAATTTTTGGCAGAATCAGGAACGAGCCGTAGTTTTAAGCAAGCAAGCCGAAGACTATGAATCAGAAATCTTAAAATGGGAAAATTTAAAACAGGAAATAACCGACTTAGAGCAATTTGTAGCTGAGGCTATAAGAGAAAAAGATTTATCAATTGCCGACGAAGCTAATAAAAAATATGACGAACTCAAGCAATCGTATGAGGAGCTTGAGTTTTTTGTTTTGTTTTTCGGAAAATACGACCGCTCGAATGCCATAATTTCCATTCATGCGGGCACGGGTGGAGTAGATGCGCAAGATTGGGCAAAAATTTTAGAGCGCATGTTTTTGCGTTTTGCCGAGAAAAAAAAATGGAGTGTTGAATTAGTGGACCGTAACACTGGTAACGAAGCCGGCATTAAAAGTGCGAGCTATCGCGTTATTGGCAGTTGGGCCTACGGCTATTTAAAAAGTGAATCCGGCGTACACCGCTTGGTGCGCATTTCGCCGTTTGATGCGGAAAAAATGCGCCACACTTCGTTTGCTTTAGTTGAAGTTATACCCGAATTACCGGAAACTGAAGATATAGTTTTAAAAGAAAGCGATTTGCGCATTGACGTTTTTCGCTCGTCCGGTCCTGGCGGGCAAAGCGTTAATAAGACAGATTCGGCTGTGCGCATCGTGCATCTGCCGACCGGTTTAACCGTAGCCTGCCAAACCCAGAGATCCCAGCATCAAAATAAAGAGACTGCTTTAAAAATTTTAAAAGCAAAGTTATTTAAACTAGAAGAGGAAAAGAAGGGCGATGAAGAAAAAAAAATGCGTGGTGAGGCGCAAAAGGCCGAGTGGGGCAAGCAGATTCGTTCTTACGTTATGC
>JBAXOH010000109.1:0-2575 GCA_037133335.1 bacterium | reverse complement strand
CTTCAAGCAAACGCTTAACTTTATCAAGCATTAACTTAGTGATGCTTTCAACTTCAGCAAGCTCTAACGGTTTAAAAACAACTACGCCGTCAAAACGATTTATTAATTCCGGTCTTAAATATTTATTAAGTTGATCATTTATGAGAGATTGCTTTATTGATTCAAGCGAAGCGCCAGCTTTAATCTGATCCTGGATATAGACCGCACCGATATTTGAAGTGGCGATAATAATACAATTAGTAAAATTAATCGTTCTGCCGAGGCCGTCGGTCAAACGGCCGTCATCCATAACTTGTAAAAATAAATTTAATATATCCGGATGAGCTTTTTCTAATTCGTCGAGTAAAATTAAAGAGAACGGCGCTTTGCGCACGGCCTCGGTTAAATAACCTAAAACGCCATTAGGCGAGCCAATCATTTTTTCAAGCGATTCGGGGCGCTGGTATTCGCTCATATCAATTCTTACCATATAATCCTCATCGCCAAAATAAACTTCGGCCACGGTTTTAGCTAATTCGGTTTTACCGACTCCGGTCGGACCTAAAAATAAAAAACTGGCGATCGGACGCTTCTGCTCTCTTAATTCCGCCCGGGCCCGTCTTAAACTCGATGCCACCATAGTTACGGCCTCTCCTTGGCCAATCATGCGATTATGTATTTTTTCTTCCAAATTGATTAAAACCTCGCTTTCTTTTTCGGTGATTTTAGTCAAAGGAATTTTTGTTTTTTGACTGATAATTTCAGCTACGTCTTCAACGTCAACTACGCTATTTATGCCTTTACTTTTAGAAACTTTAGCCGCAATGGCTTCTAAAATATCCACCGCTTTAGCCGGTAAATATTTATCATAAATATATTTATCTGATAATTCCACGGCTTTGGCGATACTGGCGTAGGTAAAATAAATTTTAAATTTAGCTTCATAAAAACCAATTTTGCTTTCAAGCATTTGAATGGCTGAATTATTATCCGGCTCAAGAACTTCAACTTTAGCCATAATATCGCCCAGGGGTTTATTCTCAATGTATTTAACATAATTATTCTGGCTCACGCTAGCCAAGCAAATAATATTACGCCGCTCGATGGCGCCAACCAAAACTTCAGATAATTCCAAACTTTCTTCGCCCCCGGCAGTAATACCCATTAAATTTTCAATATTGTTAATATATAAAATAATATTGCCGGCGCGAGCCACTTCATCAATTATAACCAAAAGCCTTTCCTGGGCTTTAGCCGCCGAGGTTCCGCTTAGAAGCCGGGAAATATCTAATTCTAAAAGCCTTTTATCTTTTAACATCTTAGGCACATCTTCCTCTACCATCCGGCTCGCGATTTGCCCGATAATCATATTTTTACCAACGCCTAAATTACCCGATAGCAACACGCCGTTTTTACCGCTTTCTAAAATTTGAAAAATCGCCTTAATTTCATCTTCTCGACCGACGCATAACTCAAGCCGGCCCCATTTAGCAGCCAAGGTCAAATCATAAGCGAAATGATTTAATATCGGCGTAGCTATGGCCGTATAAGCGCGATCCATGGAATTAGACGGCTTAAAACGGGAAGTTTTTCGGTAGAGGCGGTAATTATCCATCAAGCGCTCGCTAATAATAAACCACTGGATAACATTGTTTATTTTGTCATGATCAATTTCTAAATCGTAAAGTAGCTCGCTTAAATTTTTATCACGAGCTAAAATCGGCAATATAAAATGAACCGGTTCTACTTTTTTTTGGCCAGAATTTAAAGCGCTAATATAACTTTCAAAAAAAATCTCTTTAATTTCCGGAGTTATTTCGGTTGGCTCGGACACGACTTCTAGGGCCAGTAGTTGATTTTTTAATTTAGCAATTAACTGAGCCGAATTAATATTTAGGCGATAAAAAATCGCCGCCACCTTTTTATCCTTAAGTAAATTAAAAAATAAATGAATCGGCCTGATTCGGCCATGCTTAGCGTAATGAGCCATACTAAAAGCTTGCTCAATTATCTTAAGCGCCGAAAAACTAAAACCTCCGGAAACTTCAATTTTATATTTGCTTTTTATTTTATTAAATTCAGACCAATTATTAGGAGAATTATATTCCGCCGTTTGATTATACTTAAACTTTTTTATTTTTTGTTTAGCCGCCTCTTCTTCGCTTAAACGGTAAATTACAAACATATCGGCCAATAAACTTATCCAAAAAGTTAAAATCAACGGATTTTTGACCTGCCAAAAATAAAAAGCTTCTAGAGTTTGCGTCCCCTGGCTAGCCATCCAGGCCCAATAGATTAAAGTTACTAATCCGGCTAATCCGATAATAAAAGCCAATAAATTTAAAACTAAATTCAAACCCTTTTTTAAATGCCTTAATTTTATAGTCGGAACGGTTAAAAGCAAATTCCAATAAAAAAATCTGCCCGCGTAAATCGCTATCACGCCGGCACCCGAGCAATTTTTACAAGCCGAACTATTACCGACCTTACCGGTGCCGTTGCAGGTTGGGCAGGTTATAAATTGAATGTCTATTTTTTTATTTTCTTCTTGGGGCATGAAAATTCCTTAAAAACTATTAACTTAATTTGTATATAC
>JBAXOH010000108.1:0-2596 GCA_037133335.1 bacterium | reverse complement strand
ATTAGGCATAGAGTAATATAGGAGAATTAAGCATATTGATACTTCGCATAATGTAGATTAATAAACGTATTATACCATATCTTAGCAACTAGGCAAATATCCGCTTTTTAGGCTTATTGGATTACCATGCCAAAAAGATTAATTTGCTGGTTAAACATCAGTATAAGTTTTAATAAAAGTAAAAATATAACCACGATTACTATGCAAAACACTATTACTCCTAAAACAAATAAGGTTTTAAAAATTTTTTCCATAAGTTTATTTACTTATTAAAATTTAGACTATTGACCGGTACTTACATACCTTTGTCCAGTTAAATTTTAATAGGTTTGTTTAAATAAATTTAATTTTTATTATTAATTAGATTATAGTTTATATACAGTAGCGCCCCATTATTTTATGTAAACATTATTAGCGTATCTTAAATCAATATATTCCTTAATGGTTTTAAAATCGTTTAGTTTATCTTTAATTATTAGGTCAAGCTTGACGGTTTGTTCTTCCGCAGACGCTTTTATATTAAAATAAATTTTTGGTCCCGATAAAACAGCCATTTTTACCGTGTTAATATCTTGATCAATAATAAATCTTTCAATTTCAAAAGTATGTTTTTTATCCTTAAATTCATTAAATAAATTTAAAATATAGTCTATTACTTCTTTATTTATATTAGCTTTCCTTTCGTCTATTTTAACGGCGGTTAGGTTTTCTATCAAAGGATAGCTTGAGCCGTCGATATTTAAAGGGTCGGTTTGATTTATAATATTGCCATCGCCGTCTATATAATAATATTGTTCAGCTTCGCGCCAGACCGCCGTTTGTTTTTTTTCACTAAAATTTATAGTTAAAGTGTGAAATAATTTTCTTTTAACGGCTAGATTATCTAAATAATATTTTTCATTCAGTTGCCGGGTTAATTCTTTTTTATCATAAAGCAATAAATTATTATTTACCCTTTCCGCTAGGTTAAGCGCCATAATTTCTATTTCTTTCGCCGTATTGCCGTCGGCGCCGGAGATTTTAATATTATTTATTTTAAACAGGGTTGAAAAAAATAAAAGCCAAACAATAATTAAAATTGCAATAATAGCGGCGAAAATAATAAGTTTACTTTTATTGGCCATCCCCGCCGGGCTGAAAATTCGCGTTTTTTTATGCTGAAAAAAAGGGTTGGTGTAAGATTTTTTTGAATATATAAATTTGCGCCTATTTGAGCCCAATCGCCTATTTTTATTAAAATTATTTCTAATAGATAACATAGTTAATTAAATTTAAAATATTTTTAATAACCGCGCCTGATTTTTCTGGTTATTTCAATTAAATAGTTTAGCCAATATTTTATCGATAAAACATAATCTTGGGCATGCAAATATTCTTCCTCAAAGCCGCCAAAGCCCCTTTTAAATTTAGTTAATCCCGACCAGGGATGCTTTTTATTCCCCTCTTCTTTAACGATTCCCCAAAAATTGTAATAAGATAAGCCATTTTGCTTAGCTTCTTTAATAGCGGTCCATTGCAATAATTCCGAGGCCGTAATATTAGAATATTTTCTGATTGAAGCGCCGTGGTGGTAAAAGGCGGAATTATTAGCATAAACAATCATGGCGGCGGCTATTAATTCTTTATGGTAATAGGCTAAATAAATTTTTATTTTATCATTTTGTAAAAATGATCGCAGTTCTTTATTCAAATAATCTTTTGTATATGGCACAAAGCCTTGGCGGTCAGCGGTTTGTTTGTAAATTTCATAAAATTTATCCAGATCGCTTTGTTTGGCGGAGGAAATTATTTCCACGCCGTCCTTTTCGGCTTTGCGGATTGAATAGCGAGTGCGTTTTTCCATGCCGTTTAAAATCGTTTCTAAAGCAGGTGCTAAGTCAAGCATCCAGGATAATTCCGGATGCATCATATGAACCGGCGCCGGCCGGAAGCCTAAATTTTTAATAATTTTTTGATTGGCAGGCGAATTTTTGGTTAAAGGGCTAAGCCGGATAAAGTCGGCTTTTATTTCTCCGGCAAGCTTAATTAGATATTTAAGTAAAATCGGCAATACTTCGTCAGCTCCGGCCCAATTAATAATCGGCCCATGCGGGCAAAAAAGAAATGAGCCTCGCCTGGCTTTTATAAAATAAAAAAAAGCCAAACCGATTATTTTATTTTCTTTAAATATTCCCAGGCGAAAAATTTTTTGACCTAAAGCTTCTTGGGACAAGCTCCATTCCCATGATTGTAAAAAAGTATGCGGCTTAAATAATGCCTCGGCTTCGCGCCACTCGATAGCGGATTCAATTATTTTAATGGTTATCGGCATATGAATTTATAATTTTTATAATTTTAGCGACTTGTTTATCGCCTATCTTTCGGTCGGTCGGTAAATTTACCGATTGGCTGGCTAAAAATTCGGCCTTAGGGCAATCGTTTAGATAGCCGGTTTTATTTAAAGCTATATCTTTCGGAGCGATAGCTAGATTATACCAGTCGCCTAAAATTATTCTCCGTTTTTTAGCATAAATTAAAAGTTTGGTCGGATTTTTTAACAGCAGCGGGTATCTTAAGCAGGCGCTTGTTTCTAAATTTATTTTATTATCGCGCCAAG
>JBAXOH010000107.1:0-2665 GCA_037133335.1 bacterium | reverse complement strand
ACTTTATCTATTCTTATTAATTCTAAAATAATTAACATCTCTTTTTCTTCTCTTCGCGCCATACTTTCTTTATCCGGTGTAGTTAATACACTAAAAACTTCAGGAATATTTAATAATAACTTATTTTGCTCAATTTTCTTTCTTAATAAATTAATTAAATAATTACTTAAATCTTCTCCGTTAGAATCAACAAACCATGTAGTAGCCAAAGCATATCCATGAGATTTTTTCATTAAATAAAAAAGTTGATAAAAAATATCAACTAATTGCTTATCGCTTAATTCTTTATATTTTATTTTTTCAACTTCTTTAAGTTTATTAAAATATTCTTGATTATATGACGTATTTCTATCTTGAATTTTTTTAACTCTTCCCGGATTTTTTATAACTTCTTTAAGAATGTTTCTAACATAATTATCCAATTCATCCTTCAAAAAATAACTGGCTATATTATCACCATTTTCAAAAACCATTATACTTTTTTGCAGATAACTTTTATCCACGGTTGGCATCTGAAACTTAAAAAATGACTCCGAAGCTCCGGACATCATAATATATTCTGCCTGCTTAATCTCAAAATTTTTTCTCCAAAGTTTCTTCATATCACTTATATCATCCCCTTTACCCTATCTAATAATCCTGGCAAAAGCGGAGTAATGGCTTGAGTATAATTAATTAAGAACGGTGCGATTTTTGAACCGTCTAGCCAGCCGTCAAAAGGAGTTCCGGAAATAAAAACTAAGGCTAATCCTAAAACTAGGCCGCCTTCAATAAAGCCTAGCGCCGCGCCGGTCAAGCGATTAATGGTTTTTAAAAAAGGAATAATAGAAATTAGGTCAAAAGTTCGGTCGAGTAGCGCAAAAATAAAACCTACGAGCCGGTTAATTAAAGTGAACAAGATAAAAAAAGTAATAATTTTTCCGGTCAACTCATGCCCGAAAAATAAATTTTTTACCCAATCAAAAACGGTTAAATAAAAAACAAATGTAAACCATAAACCGCCGACCATGCCGATTAAAGAACCAATCGTTCTAATCAAGCCGAAAAATAAACCGTAAAAAACAAAGCCGGCTAAAACAATTATTAATGCTACGTCAAAAATGGCCATATATATTAATTAAAAATTAAATTCTCGGAAATAACGGTTCGCCTTTTTTAATCTGCTCGACGCTAAATTGCTTTATAATTTTTTCGGATACGACCGGCATAAACGGTTTTAAGAGACTGGCCACATTTAAAATATCTTCAGCAATCGGCTCTAAAATATTTTTTATTTCTTGCTGGTCTGTTAATTTCCAGGGTTTTTTATCACTTAAAACCATATCGCCATTTCTTAATTTATCCCACAAAAGTCTTAGCGCTTCATCAAATTTAAAAGATTGCATATTTGCCTGATAAGCTTTAACCAATTTTTTATCGCTACCGACCTTTAAATTTAATTCAATTTTATTAGTTTCTAATAAATTTGAAACTCGCGCCGCTAAATTACCTAAACCGTTAGCTAAATCGGCGTTATATTTATCATCAAATTTTTCCCAACTTATGTCGCCGTCATGGCCGAAAGCCGTAGCGCTCATAATCAGATAGCGAGTGGCATCAACGCCGTATTTTTTTATTAAATCAGAGGGCGCGATTACGTTGCCTAAAGATTTACTCATTTTTTGCCCATTAATTTGAAAATAGCCGTGAACAAAAATAGTTTCAGATAAAGACAAATCTAAAGATAAAAGCATGGCCGGCCAGATAGTTGTATGCACGCGCAAAATATCTTTACTCATTAATTGTACTGATGCCGGCCAAAATTTTAAATCCCCCTCGCCCCCTTTCTTAAAGGGGGTAGTGCCATCCCAGTCCAACCCGGTTAAATAATTTAAAAACGCATCGGCCCAAACATAAACCGTATGTGACTTATCCCATGGTATAGTAATGCCCCAATTTACATTTTTTCGAGAAAATGATATATCCTCTAGCCCTTCTTTTTCAAAAAAACTGACAACTTCATTTTTGCGATTTAGGGGCAAAATTTGCAATTCATTTTTTTTTATTTTTTCTAATAACTCATCCTGATATTTAGATAATTTAAAAGTATAACATTCCTCACTCATTTTTTCCGGCGCGACTTTATGATCAGGGCATTCGCCGTTAACTAAATCCCGTTCGCTTTTATATTGCTCACAGCCGCGGCAATATAAACCTTCATATTTACTTAAATAAATATCGCCCTTATCATACATATACTGCAAAGCTTTTTGCACGGCTTTTTTATGAGCCTCGTCCGTAGTTCTTAAAAAATTATCATTAGAAATATTTAATTCTTTCCAAGCCTCTTTAAAAGCAACCGCAATTTTATCCGTGTATTGTTGCGGCTCTAATTTCATTTCTTTAGCCTTGGTTTCAATTTTTGCTCCATGTTCGTCAGTACCGGTTAAAAAGAAAGTTTCCTCGCCCAAGCTTCGATGATAGCGTGCTAAAACGTCGGCCGCTAAGGTCGTATAAGTATGGCCGATATGCGGCACATCATTAACATAGTAGATCGGAGTTGTAATGTAAAATTTTTTCATATAAACACAAATTTATAAATTTAGTTTATAGATTGTGGTAAATTTGTAAAATTTTCGTGCGAGGACTGTTTGAGCCCGAGTAATCTCGAGGCGAGTTCCGCAGT
>JBAXOH010000106.1:0-2831 GCA_037133335.1 bacterium | reverse complement strand
AATTTAAAAGCGGCCCGATAACGGGCCCTTAATATAAAAATTAATATATGGCCGAATCGAGCCGCATCCCCAAAGATTTATTCCTTCTCCATCCGATGGATAGATAAGAAAATCCCTAGTCTTCGAGGCTGAAGCATTAATCGTTCACTTAAAAAATGCGAATTTTTGCTGTCTTTTGGTAAATCTCCTTGATTTTTATTTTGTAAGAAGGTCTACCTTTATTTTGTTTTTGTTTTATAAATTGCCATGTGAACTCTGGCATTTTAAGTCAGCAAAAAAGAAAAATTTCCCCAAATATGGTTTCGGAAAACTTTTCTATAAAATCTTATTAATGATCTAATATAAATATACCACTAAAAATAGAATAAGTCAACAATACTAGGCTAACACTGCAATTTTCTAATATTAGCCAATTTACATTTTTAGTTTTTATTTAACATCACTTAAGTCTACGCTATTGTAGACTTAAGTCTAATATTTATCCACATGACCCACTCTTTATCCACAGTTTTATAAATATTTAAGTCCACATTAATGTGGACTTAAATATGTGGAGGCCAGGATGGGAATTGAACCCATGCATAAGAGTTTTGCAGACTCTCGCCTTACCGCTTGGCTACCTGGCCATAATACTAAACTTTTATTCTCAAATCTTTATTAAATATACCAAATAAAAGACCTTGCAACAAGTATACGCCCTCATTTATAAATATTGACGTGCGAGTACAATAAAACACCCTTAGGGGGTGTATTCTTAAATATAACCAATATTTTAACTGATTACTCTAAAATCTCTATTCTGGCCACTTTTACCCCAAATTTAATCGCATCATGACGTTCTAACATCCAAACATCAACTCTATTAGAAAATCTCTTATTCATTCTATCCCGGACAACGAATACACGATCGCCGAATAATTCAGGTATTTTAACTTTTGAACCAAATGGCAAAAAATTAGCCGCGATAGTATCTTCCACCCCATTTTCACAAACATTAAAACCGTTAGCGGTAATACACGGAGAGTCATCGGTTTGGCCAACCTCTGAGTTATAGGCCGTCATAGTAACATGTTTAGAAAAATCTATGTCAGCGCCTTTATTTTCCGGCAGCCTGCCATTAAATTCCACAACATCAACGACTATGCCCTCGTTAACTTCATTTTGACCGGAAATAATACCTTGATCTTGGCTAACAATAATAATTTCTTCCATTTGTCCAGCCATTGCCGGCGCAGGGAATAGTAAAAATTCAAAGAAAAAAATAAACACCAAAAAAACAACCACTTTTTTGGCTTGTTTTAGTGTAATTATTTTATTATGGTTCTTTTTTAAAGCTTCCATGTAAATTTATTTTATCTAATTTTAGTGAATTTTTATATATAAAAATCCCTATCCGTTCCTATTAGGAATAATTAGATAGGGATTTTCTTGTCTTATAATATAATACTATCACAGATATGATCTTAAGTCAACCTTGACTTTTATTTTGTTTTGTTGTATGATACAAAATTAGTACTTTAAAAAAATTTCAAGATTATCCTAAGTAGGGGGTTATTCTACCCCCCTTATTAAAGGGGGTAGGGAATTTTATCTTTACTACCATTCCCGCGCAGACGAGAATCAATTTACTTTATTAATAATCTTTTACTTGGGATAATTTTGGAAATATAAAATAAACAATCAATCAATTTACTTTTTCTTTAAAAGGAGGAAACAATCATGAATATGAAAATTTTTGCAGTAGCGTTAGTAATATTTTGGTTAACCGGATGTGCGGCTTTTTACGGGAGCGAAAAGCAATATACAGAAGGCGATTGGTATGGTATTACCGGCTCGCACGAAGTTGCTAAGATAAAAACCGACAAACTGGCCTTTGCAAAATTAGAGACAACGCCAGTTAAAACTGAGGTAAAAAATGGCGTGATACAAGGCTATGAAGGATTAGTTGCTAATTTAAGCAGCTACAATCGGTATAACTTTAAAATCACCGGTCCAGAAACAAAAAGCTTTCTACTCAGCCCCGGCGAAAGAGCTAAAGATTATCTCATTCCCGGAAATTATCTTTGTACATTCCACCAAGGAGGTAATCAAGTTGGTTCGTGGTCATTCAAGGTGGGGCCGCAACAATCTACCTTCATGAACGAAAAGTACCATTGGTATGTATACACCGATAGGTGAATATACTAATGGAAGAAAACAAAAAGGCGTGATCTTTATGACACGCCTTTTAAATTTGTTTATTATTATACTATTATTAACTTCCACCGCCCGGTCCTCCGCCACCTATTCCACTTCCTCCCCCCGGTAAAGCATTAAACACAAAATAAGTTATGGAATAAGCCGCGATAATTATTATTAAACCGATAACCGCGCGCTGAAGCGTGTCTTTTGCTTTAGTGACCTTTTCCTCTTCGCCCTGTGCCGTCATCCAATTATAACCGGCATAAATTATTAAAATTAAAAATATAATACCGAGCAACCCTAAAAAAGCCTTAATCACCGTAGCGACGATGCCCGCTAAACTAGTCGTGCCCGTTGGCGCTCCTCCGCCCCATGGGACGCCCGCAGTTCCTAGTTGAGTCTGCATGCTCTCTTTAGCGCCTTGGGCATTAACAGTTTGAACTAAATTAAAATTTACTAATAATAAAAATAAAAACATTATCAAGCCAATTTTTTTAAAATAGTTTTTAAACATATTTATTTTATTATACCGCTACTAAAAACTAATCTATCAATTACAAAATAACTAATGGCGTAGGCGCCAATAACAATAATCAAACCGATAACCGCGCGCTGAAGCGTGTCTTTTGCTTTAGTGACCTTTTCCTCTT
>JBAXOH010000105.1:0-2837 GCA_037133335.1 bacterium | reverse complement strand
TCGGCTAATCCGTATTTATTCACTTCCGCCAGAATTCTAATCGGATCAATTTCTGAAATACTAACTAACGAACTTTGTCCGTTGGAAGTCTCGGTGACCGAAGTTAGAATCTCTTTGGCGCTTAAGAGAAGAGATTCTACTTTTCTCCAGTTTAGATTGACCGCGGATTTTTTTGCCTCCTTTAACAAGGGCATTATTTGGTCTATTTTTCCCCGGTATGGGCTAGGCCAGTCGTTCTTAAGAAAAAATTTCAGCCGTTCAAGTTTTTCCGTTAAGCCATGACATTTTTCCCTCTCCATGCCTTTCGCGCTTAAAATTACTTCGAATCCTTTTATGGTTCTAAAAATTGCTACTTCCATTTGGGCTTGAGCTTGGATTAGTATGGCGCGCCTTATCTCAATATAAGGTTGGATAATTTTTAGCTTATTTAATGCGCACGCCAATTTTGGAAAAACTTCCTCGTCGTTTTTAAGATCAATTTTTTTCTTAAAATATTCATGAAGAATATGGTCTTGCTGGCGGATAGCGCTTTTAATATCCGGCAGAGCTTGCCAGATGCGCTCGCGTTGACCGTTTTTTTTAGGAATCCAGCGCGAGATTTTTAGCCGGCCATCTTTTTCGATAATGACGCCGCACTTTTCCAGATAAAAAGACCAATTATGCTTTTTTAGCTGGCGCGCTAACCTCGCTCTTTTTTCGTAATCAGCGTAAATGGCTTGCACCTGCCGGTTAATCAGCTTAAAACGATTGTCGTCTACTCTATGGCTAGTAAATAATTTTTTTAATTTACCGCCGGTAACCCTAAAAGGTACTTTTTCAGTACCGTCTGCCGCGGTTATTCTTACTGCGCTCCAATCTGGGCCAAGCTTAACTTCGCTAAGCCCATTCGGCATAAAATTTTCCATCACTGTCCTCCTTTATTTTATTTTAAGGTTCGTTTTTGTTTACCTTATAAAGTATTATAAATTAAGAATTTTGTCAATGGTTCAGGGTTGACATATTTAAAAAATATTATATAATATCAACATAACTGCCTTATTGTTTTTGGGCAGGTTTTAGTTTAAAATCTTCCCGGGTAGCCCTTCTTCGCTAAAGCTTCGAAGGACGAGCTCGGAAAGTTTAGTCTTTGATAAATTTGCTTTTATTGTTTGTTGCTAAAATATTTAAATTATTCCCGGGTAGCGCAGCGGTAGCGCAGCTCGCTGTTAACGAGTTGGTCGTCAGTTCGAATCTGACCCCGGGAGCAGGATAAAAAAAGTTCTAAAGCGACCCATCCCTGTGGGGGTGGGTCGCTTTGCTATTTGACCGATGTCTGTCGACTCATTGAATAATCAGTTATTTCGTGGTAGATTTAGAATATAGAGAAAGTTAGTTTAGTAAAAAGTTAAATTATAATAATTTTAAGATAATTATATGAAAAAATCATATTTAATAGCAATAATATTAGCGGTTTTTTTGCTAGTTTTATTAGGCGCTAGTTATTGGTATTCGCAATCAAAAAAAGGCGATGTTGAAGTTATTGTTAAAACGGCTAGCGAAACAGCTAATGAAGAAGTTTTACCGTTAGTTTCCACAAATCCATTAGATAATAAACCCAATATTAATCCGGCCGATCAAACCAATCCATTTAATAATATTAAAATTAATCCTTTTGAATAAATAATATGAAAAAATATATTTTTAATTTTTTTATTTTGGTTTCAGTAGCAATTTTTTCGGTTGTTACAATTAATAATGCCGCTGCCCAAAGCGATGATATTTTTTCCGACGCCTTGTCGAAATTAACTTATCCAATCGTAGAGTTAGGCGGTTGTAAGGATCGGGCTGATTGTAAAATTTATTGTGATGATTCCGCTAATACGGCCGCTTGCGTTAGTTATGCCGAAAAGAATAATCTTTTTTCTCAAGAAGATTTACGGGTTGCTAAGAAATTTGTGGCGACCGGCGGCAAAGGTCCAGGTAACTGCAACGGCAAAGAAGAGTGCAAAGCTTATTGCGAGGATAAGGCTAATATAGATGAATGTGTTGCTTACGCCGAAGAAAACGGTTTGATGTCAGAGCAGGATTTACAAAAAGCTAAAAAGGTTCAAGCTGCGATTAAAAAAGGTGTAAAATTTCCGGCTTGTAAAAATAAAAAAGAATGTGATACTTATTGTGAAGAATCTAGCCACATGGAAGAATGCATTACTTTTGCCAAAGAGGCCGGGTTTCTTAGTGATAAGGAATTAGCTAATACTGAAAAAGTTTTAACAGCGATAAAGAAGGGTGTTAATCCGCCGGCCTGCAAAGGCAAAGAGGCTTGTGATATTTATTGCGCCGAAGAAAGTAATATTGATGAATGCACTAATTTTGCGGTAGTGGCCGGATTGGTAACTTCAGATCAAGCAAAATTAATTAAAGAAACCGGAGGGAAAGGGCCGGGAGGTTGTAAGAATAAAAAAGATTGTGATTCTTATTGCAGTAATGCGGGTAATAGAGAGGTTTGTTCTGGTTTTGCTAAAGAACATAATTTATTGCCACAAGGCCAATCGGGCCAAACTAAACCGGATGGCGTTGGTCCGGGAAATGGCGCCGGCCAAGGCAACGGTGGTCCTGGCGCTGGTACTGGTCCGGGAAATGGTGCCGGCCAGGGGGGCGGTAATAATAACGGTGGCGGCGGACAAAGCGGATGGAGTAATGGCACTGGCAATGGCGGTGGAAACGGTGGACCGGGTAGCCAAAGCGGTCCAAATCAGGGACAAGGAACTAAGCCCGGCCCCGGCCCTGGTGCTGGTAATGGTGTCGGCCAGGGGGGCGGTAATAATAACGGTGGCGGCGGACAAAGCGGATGGAGTAAT
>JBAXOH010000104.1:0-2846 GCA_037133335.1 bacterium | reverse complement strand
AAAATAAAAAGTATGGAAAAAATAGCTTTGCCTCAAAAAATAGAATTTGTTAAAGGTTCGGAAGCGAACAACAAGCAAATTATTATAGAGCCATGTTACCCCGGCTATGGCGCTACTCTTGGCAATGCTTTAAGACGCGTATTATTATCTTCTTTACCCGGAGCCGCGGTTATCGGCGTAAAAATTAAAGGCGCTGATCATGAATTTATGACTTTGCCCCATGTTAAAGAAGATGTCTTGGAACTAATTTTAAATTTGAAAAAAATGCGTTTAAAAGTTTTTACCGACGAAGTAATTAAACTTGAACTTGACGCTCGCGGCGAGAAAGAAGTTAAAGCCTCGGATATTAAAAAAAATAGTTCAGTGGAAATAGCTAATCCTAATTTAGTTTTAGGCCATATTACCGACATGGCCGGAAGTTTAAGCATGGAAATTTCCGTTTCCCAAGGCGCCGGCTATATAACGGTTGAAAGTCGGGAGAGCGCTAAAAATGAAATAGGCTATATTGAAATGGATTCAATTTTTTCTCCGGTTATGTCGGTCGGCGTAAATATTGAATATGTCCGTATTGGGAAAATGACTAACTGGGATAAATTAGTTTTGGATTTAACCACCGACGGCACCATAACTCCGGAAGACGCTTTTTATAAATCCGTTGATATTTTGATAAATCAATTCAACTCTTTAACTGAAAAAAAGGAAGTAAAAGCAGAAAAAGTTGTAGAAGAAACCCCCGCAACGAAAGAAGAGCCGGAAGAAGATAAAAAATCTAAAAAAAAGAGCCGATCTAAAAAAAGCTAAATTTTTTATATGAGACATAGAGTAAAAGGAAAAAAATTAGACAGAAAAAAAGCGCCGAGAGAAGCGATGTTAAAAAATTTAGCGTCGAGTATTATTATTTATGAGAAAGTTAAAACTACCGAGGCTAAGGCGAAAACGGTTAAACCGCTGCTCGAAAAAATAATTACTACCTCGATCAAAGGCGATTTAGCGAGCCGTCGGGAATTAATAAGATTGTTACCGCAGAAAATGGCCGTAAAAAAAGCCATGGAAATTTTAGCGGTTAAATATAAAGAGAGAAAAGGCGGTTATTTAAGAATTATTAAACTTGGCACTAGGCGAGGCGACAATGCCAATATGGTACAAATTGAATTAGTCTAAAGGTTTTAAAACTTTTTTAAAAATATGGTTAAAATAGAAAGAAAACTTCATAAAATTGACGCCGAAGATAAATCAGTCGGCAGAATAGCTACGCAAATAGCTTTAATTTTACGCGGAAAAAATAAAGTTGAATATCAACCTCATATAGATATGGGCGATATGGTCCGGGTTGTAAATATAGATAAACTTAAATTCACCGGTAAAAAAATAGAGCAAAAAAAATATTATAAATATTCAGGTTACCCGGGCGGTTTAAAAACTAAAAAAATAGCTGATTTAAAACCGGCCGATATTTTAAAAAGAGCGGTTAGAGATATGCTGCCGCCGACTTCGCATAGGGTAAATATGCTAAAAAGATTAATTATAAATTAATATGACAGAAAAAGAGGCTATAAAATTTAAAGGAAAATATACCAGCGCTACCGGCCGCCGAAAAACTTCAACCGCTAGAGTCAGGCTTTATAAAGGCGACGACGGTTTAATTATCATTAACGGCCTAGATGCCGGAAAATATTTTGCGGAAGAAGAATTGTTTTCAATTATTAACCAACCGCTTAAGTTAGCCGGTTTGGTTAAAGATTTTAATATCTCGATTAATATCGCCGGCGGCGGTAAAAAGGGCCAGGCCGAAGCCGTAAGGCACGGTATCGCTCATGCTTTATTGGAAATTAACCCGGATTTAAGGGCCTTATTTAAAGTAAAGGGCTGGATTACCCGCGATGCGCGTAAAAAAGAAAGAAAGAAACCAGGCTTGAAAAAAGCTCGCAGAGCGCCGCAATGGGCCAAGCGTTAAACTTCTATCACATTTATATAATAAAAAATCCTCTAAAATTAGAGGATTTTTTATTATAGCTTAGAAATACTAGATAATTCTTAACTTATATTGACATTTTAGTGGATTTATGTTAATATTATAAATCGCCAAAATGCGATGTAATTTTCCACAAGAATTAATGATAATTTCTTGTTATGTTCTTTAACACTCAAACACACAAAATAAAGGAGAAAGGTCATGAAAAAAATAATTATAGTTGTTGCAATCGCAATTTTATTGTCAGCCATTCCGACAATAAGTAAAGCTGAGATATCCAGGGAAGATATTAAAAAAGCTTTTAGTCTTGCCGAAAAAGTATACGGCAACGCCTTAATTGAATTGGACGGAGAATTAAAATATCCACGTTCAATCGGTAAAGACGGCAAATGGAACATGAAAACCTCCAGCGATTGGACAAGCGGATTTTTTCCGGGCATTCTTTGGCTGCTTTACGAAAATAGCGGCGAGAAAAAATGGAAAACGGCCGCGGAGAAGTACACTATTGGGCTGGAAAGCGAAAAAAATAATAGTAGCGACCATGATATTGGTTTTCGCATTATGTGCAGTTTCGGCAATGGCTTCCGACTAACGGCAGATCAGCATTATCGGGAAGTTGTTGTTGATGCGGGGAAAACTTTTATTAAAAAACGCTACAATGGAAAAGTCAAAGCAACTAAATCGTGGGATTGGAATTCTGAACAATGGCAATACCCGGTCATTATTGATAATTTAATGAACCTGGAATTGTTATTCGAAACCTACTCCTTAACTAAAAACGATGATTTTCTTTATGCGGCGACGAATCACGCTTCACGAACCATGGCTACGCACATCCGTTCCGATGGTGGTTCTTATCATGTGGTTGATTTCA
>JBAXOH010000103.1:0-2896 GCA_037133335.1 bacterium | reverse complement strand
ATATTATAAGTGTCTTACATAATAATTGGTCTTTTAAATTTTTATTTTATAGAAAAGGAGGTGCGCTATGGCAAGTTTATTGTATGTTTATTGCTCTAATTGTGTACATGCGCATTGTGCGGCCACTCAATTGACTCGGGAAGTTTTAAATAGCATGAAAAGAGAAAATGAAGTAATATTCGGCCGTATTATGTTTATGAAAATGATTTATGTATTTTGCAAGAAAAGGGAAGGATTTAGGGTTATAAATATTATAGAGTGAAAGGAGAAAAATGGGCGAATTTATAAGGAAAAAAAGGATAAGAAGCCTGGTAAGCGTTAGGTGTTTCCCTTTAAGACACGAGCATAAATATAAATTTACTGCTTGGTTATGCAGTCTATGGCAGAATTTTAAATCGAGATTAATATTTGATGCCAGGAATCATTAGCGTAACGCTTTAATCAAATTATTATTACTAATTAAAGGAGGAAAAAATGAGTAGAAGCGATAGGCTGGGTGAAAGGATGAGAGGGGTAAGCGGTAAATATATTGGACGTCCGAGTTTATGCGAAAAAGAGCCGGGCAAGAAGCAGTGCTTTAAAAAGCTTCGTGGCCATAATCCCGGCATTTGCAGAAATTGCTATGCGCCTGAAGTACAGGCAATCAGACTAAAAGTTTTTGGTGGTTAAATATCAACCCGGTTAGTTCGTTTATAGCGGATTAACCGGTTTTTTTATCCCCGCGCTTATATGCGGGCGCGGGTGTTTATTTTGCTTAAAAATAATTTTTAAGTTATAATATATGTATATTTTTTAAAAAATACTAATTATTAACTTTATAAATTTATGGCAAAGACAACTAAATTTCCTCAAAAATTAGCTAAATATTTAGCCAAAGCTAAGGCTAAACATAATATTTTAGAGCATAAAACCGTGTATACGGCCTATGACACGGCCGTTACTATGGGTAAAAAGTTAAACGAGGTGGTTAAAACCTTGCTTGTAGTAGCTGATAAAGATTATTATTTGGCCATTTTACCGGCTGATCATAACTTGGATTTTAAAAAATTAACTGCGCATATAAGTAAAGTTACGGGCAAAAAAATAAAAACTGTAAAAATTCCGAGCGAAAAAATCATGGAAAAATTATTGAAGATTAAAGCTGGGGCCATGAGCGCTTTTGGCGGTTTTCATAAATTGCCCATAGTTTTCGAGAAAAATTTATTAAAAACTAAGAAGGCGGTGTTCGCTTCAGGCAGTTTTAATCATTCAGTAGAAATGGCGGTTAAAGATTTTGTTAAATTGGAAAATGTGGCTTTAGGTAGTTTTGGGGTGAAGAAAAAATTAATATTGGCGAAGAAGAAATAATTAATTATTAACTATAAAATTATGTCATGCGGCTGCTGTTCAGTAAAAAAATCAACCAAAAAGAAACCGGCGAAGAAGGCGAAGAAGAAATAAAATGTAATTATGAATTTTAAAATAGATAAATTTGAAGGTCCTCTAGGGCTTCTTTTACAGCTGATTGAAAGAGAAGAAATGGACATCACGCAAATCAGTTTGGCAAAAATAGCCGATCAATATATTGAATACATCAGAAGTTATAAAGGTATCGGGCCGGAAGAACTGGCTGATTTTTTAGTAGTGGCCGCAAAATTATTATTAATTAAGTCCAGGGCGCTTTTACCGTTTTTAAAAGGCGAAGCCGAAGAGGAGATTCAAGAATTTGAACATCAATTAAGGATGTACAAAGAATTTTTAGAAGCGGCTAAAAAAATTGAAGCCATAATCGGGAAAAAGAGATTTAGTTTCGCGCGTGAATTTAATCGTAAGGCGTTTTTGGCCAACGCTAATATTTTTTCACCGCCGAAAAATTTAACGGCCGCTGATTTAAACGCTATATTCAGCGAAATAATTAAGAATATCAAACCGGTTGAAAAATTAGAAGAAAAAAATTTAGAGCAGATAGTTAATATTGAAGATAAAATTTTAGCCATTCAACAAATTTTATTGGAAAGAATAAAAGTAAGTTTTAATCATATTTTAGCCGGCGCTAAAAACAAAACCGAAATAATCGTAAGCTTTTTAGCGCTACTGGAATTAATTAAGCAAAGAGATATTATGGTAATGCAGGGTGATTTATTCGGCGAGATTGAAATAAATAGAATGAGTTAGTTTAAATAATTTCTGATAAAAAAATAATTATGCCCATAAAATCAAAAATAGAATCGTTGCTATTTATCTCGGCTAAGCCGATGTCCGTCGTACAGCTAGCCGATTTATTGAAAATGGAAAAAAAAGAAATTATTAAAAGCGCGGACGAACTTTTAGCCGACTATAAAACTACCCAGTCCGGCGTGCAGATTATTAAAGATGGCAGTAAATATCAGATGGTTAGCGCGCCGGAAAACGCCAAGGTCATTCAAGAATTTATTAAAGATGAAACCACGGGCGAGTTATCCCGACCGAGCTTAGAAGCTTTAACCATTATCGCTTATCGCGGGCCGGTTTCAAAAATTGATTTGGATAGAATTAGGGGAGTTAATTGCGCCCTGATTTTAAGAAATTTGCTTTTAAGAGGTTTAATCGAAGGTAAACTTGATAAAAGTAAAAATGAAACTTATTATACGGCGACTTTTGATTTTATCCGTTTTATAGGCTTAAACGACATTAAGGAATTGCCCGATTATGAGAGGTTGCATCAAGACGATACCATTGATAAAATGTTAGAACAAAATAAAGAGAATTAATTTATATAATTAAAAAATTATGAAAGAACAAATGTTTCCACAAGAAATAAAAAGTTCAGAAAAAATTGAAAATAAAAATGAAGCCGAAGTTTTTAGTGAAATGGCCAAAGATGGCAAGGCAAAAGAGGTATTATTGGGTGTGCTAGCCGGCATGTTAGCTTGCGGAG
>JBAXOH010000102.1:0-2918 GCA_037133335.1 bacterium | reverse complement strand
CCGTTAAAGTGGTCTTACCATGATCTACATGGGCAATAATAGCGATATTTCTTATTTCCATAATATTTTTATATTTACAATTTTGATTGGGTTGAATTCGTAAAATTTTCGTGCGAGGACTGTTTGAGCCCGAGTAATCTCGGGAGAGTTCCGCAGTAGAAAATTTTATGAATTTAGCCCAATCTTCATAATATTGCCAAATATACTATTTTTGTAAATAAAAAGCGCCCTAGAAGCCAGGCAACTTTATTACTTAATATACAACATCTTTTAAAAATAGTCAAATAAAAATTTATTCTATCGGCTTATTTTTTTCTTCCTTTCCGGTAATATCCGAAAAATCCCTTAAACCTTTCCATCTTTTTCGAAAATTTTCAGCATCAAGATAGCCGGCAAATTTATGATACTGCGAATGAGTATGCTCTATATGCCTGGCATATTTTATGGGACACCAAAATCTTTCCGTCCGACCGCCGATTTCAACCGCATAACGAAAAACATTGTTAACATAACTGCAATAAAGACAGTTAAATTTTTCCAACCAATTAAGATAAGGCAGCAATTGGCGATCATAGACAAAAAATTCTTTTTTGTCAACCAAGGGGATGCCATAAATTCTAAAACAAACTTGATGATAAATTTCCAAGCAAATACTAAAAATCACTACCGGGAAAAACATACCGTAAATAAACGGCAAGCTAAAAAGATATTTATAATTAATCGGCCAAATTGTTTTTAAAACTCCAATTCGCCAGCTTTTAAGTTTTTCACGCCTTAATTCAATTTCTTTCATTAAACTTTTAGTGCCGGCGACCGAATCAATAGCGCTAGAAAAAGCTCTTCTAACTTCATCGTTTAATCTTTCCAGCTTATTAACACCTATTTCTTTACTGCTAATAATAGACTCCTCTACTTTTTTAATTTTTTCCAGAAGTTCTTTTCTCATAATATAAAAATTATTTTTTAATAAAAAAGACGCTTTAACATCGTCTTTTTTATTAAATTTTTAAGCTAGGCCCGCTCTTCTACAATTTCCAATTCCAACTTTTTTCTTTGCAGGCCAAGTATTTTTACGGTTATATATTTAATAATATATTTTGTTAAAAAACTAATATAATATTTAATTAACTCGAACAGCCCCTGGGGCGCGGTAACGTTTTCAAATTTTCCATATTTTATAGCTTGAAAAACGCTCTCTATGGTTAATTCCGCCGCTTCGATAATAGCAAAATCAGTATTAAGCTTTTTAAGAATATGCACATCGGCCGTGGCGATAATCGGTTTTTTAAAATTAGCGGCGATAACCCCGGCCTTCTTGTTATGAAAATTTAATTTTTTTGCATAAGCGCATGAATGTTCGATGGCATCAAATAAATTAATATATTTTTTTAACTTGCGCGCGCCTATGGAAATAAGGCGATTATAAGTCGGATGCGGAGCTAAAATAAATATTTCCTGATGCTCGTCTTTATATTTTAAAAGCTGCTTTAAAGTATTAACTTTTTCTATCGTCTTATCACAATTTAATATAACAACATGCTTATTAAAAAAACGCCCCAGGCCGCGTTCAACGCCCGGGATTAAAAGTATGCCTTTCTTTTTTGCATATTCGGCGAATTCTTCCTTAAAAACAAACTTTTCATGAGGCGTAAAACCTAAAACATTAAATCCGTTTTTTTTAGCCTCATCAATCAAATTATAAACATTATAGTTTATTATATGACCATCTTTTTTGTCTTCGCTGGTATGAATATGTAAACTCGCTTTTAACTGCATGCAATAATTATATCTTAAATTATTATTTATAACAAACTGTTGTAAAATTAGCGCTCTAAAGTAATGTTATCAAAAATTATTTTTCCCCAAAGCACCTGGCCGGCGGCCGATGGATGAAACATATCGGCAGCGTAATAAGACGAATTTTCAGCAAATAACGCTTTAGTCGGCTCGGCAATATCTATATATTTAACCCCGTAAGCCGCAACCAGCTCTTTAATAATTTTATTAAATTCAATTGTTTGCTTATTAGAATAATAATTAAAGGGCGGCAAGAAAATATTATCGCCGATAAAAGGCAGGCTTATGGCGTAAATTTTAGCTTCAGTTTCTTTAGTTAACCTCTCTAAAATAGTTTGATAATTTTTTTTGAATTTTGCCTGGCTATAAAAACCATGAATATCATTAATGCCAATGAGCAAAGTAATAAGTTTTGGCTTAGCCGCTATGGCCGGCTCCAATAAATATTTTATTAAATCATCCGTGCGATAACCTGGATAAGAAAAATTCTCTAAAGTTATCTTACCGGCATTTGCCGCTAAATCTTTAGCCAATAAATAAGGAAACGATTCTTCGTATTTATTTAAACCCATGCCCGAGGTTAAACTATCGCCTAGAGCCGCATAAGTTAAATTTTCGCCCATGCTCTCGCTATTAAATTCATAGACATGCTGAGCCTCCGGAGCTCTTAAGCCCATGCGGTTAAACATAGAATAAGTATAAGCATTAACCAGATATAAATATAGGCCAATGGCTAAAATTAAAAATATAATGATAATAAATATTTTTTTCATAAAAAGCAGACACTTTCATTATGCAAAAACTATTCGGTGGTAACGCCGTTAAACTCCGGCGAATCGGCTTCGGCTTCAGCTTTAGTCGCGCGCACAACACCGTCTTTGTGATGCGCCGGAGAATAAATAGTATAAAGCTTAAGGTCGTCGATGTCCGAAGTATTAATAATATTATGTTGAGCTCCGGCCGGAACGATTACGGCTACTCCGTCGCTAATCTCAGATTCATTGCCGTCAATAATACATTTTCCCCGCCCTTTTTCAAAACGAAAAAATTGATCATTTTCTTCATGCACTTCCATGCCAATTTCTTCTTTGGGTTTAAGCGACATAAGCACTAGCTGACTA
>JBAXOH010000101.1:0-2933 GCA_037133335.1 bacterium | reverse complement strand
GTAGTACGCGTGCTTTGGGAGCACGTTGACTGGGTTCAATTCCCAGCAGCCCGACAAAATTTAGTAAGGCCTTTATGGTCTTACAAATTTTTGCCAGGTTGATGGGACCGCTGAACCTAGCGTGTCGGCGTGGGGCTTCCGCCCCTTCAATTCCCAGCAGCCCGACCATCTTTCGCTAAAGCTTCAGATGACAAGCCGTAATAATTTAGCGGGCTTGCCCGCCGAAGCTTTTGCGATAGCAAAAGCGTATTTCTAATTTGCGACATTTAGCGGGCTTGCCCGCCGAAGCTCGCAAAAGCGAGCGTAGGCGGGTATCGTATAGTGGTTATTATAACAGGTTTCCAACCTGTGGAGGGGGGTTCGATTCCCCCTACCCGCTCCCTGTTTCGCTAAAGCTATCTATGGTATAGCCTTAAAATATATCAGATCATTTTAAGGCTTATCGGACGCGATTTTAACGAAGAAAAAGTTTTCCTCTGCGGAAAACTTTTCTTTTAACCGGCCAAACTTTCCTTCATAAATTTTTTTTCTCAAATTAAAACTGTCGGCGTGCCGAAAATGCCCGAAATAAGAATTTACCATCGCCAAAATATTTTTATTGTCGGCGTGATTAAATTTGTCCATTTTACGCAAGTTATTCTTAAATTTTTTTACTACTCTTTCGCGCACTAAAACGCAATTCGGTTTCACGAAATAACCCAAAAAATCCACGCCATTTTTCACTGGCTGGATGACGGTTTTCTTCATATTCAAACTCAATCGCAATTTATTTTTTAAAAATTCATTTAATCTATCCCTGTAAATTTTTAACTTTACTTTGTCCTTTTCCAAAATGACAACGTCATCAACATAACGAAGATAATATTTGCATTTAAGCTCCCTTTTCGCGAACTGATCCATCTCGTTAAGATATAAATTGGCGAAAAATTGGGATGAGTGGTTGCCGATAGGAAGGCCTTTTCGCTTAGTTGAATAAAAAAGCGACTTACGAACAGGCACCAGCGAAAATAAGGACAAATCTCCTTTAGCCACAAAATTTTCAGTCGGGTCATAAAAAATAATGGTTTTCGCGAGCCACATAATTTCGCTTTTCCAGCCGGGTGATTTTTTACTTTTTATAATAAGCTTTTCAAAAAGGGAATATAATATGCCGTGGTCAATCGACATAAAAAATCCGGAAACGTCCAGCTTGGCGAAATACCCGGACGCGGAATGATTTTTAGCGATAAATTTTTTTAATCTTTCCACGCCGAAGTGGGTTCCCTTGCCCCGGCGGCAGGAATATGAATCAAAAATGAATTTGCTTTCTCCGATGGATTCTACCTCCCTGACTAAAAGATGCTGTACTATTCTGTCCCTGAAACTGCCGGCGATTATTTCCCTGATTACCGGTTCGGTTACTACAAAACAAATTGAACGGCCGGGACGATATGCTTTTGACAATAATTCCTCTTCAAGAGACAGTAAATTTTTTTCCTCATTCCATTCAAATTTCAGGGCGTCCATCGTCTTTCTTTTCCCTTTTCGGCAAGCCAGATAAGCCGAATAAATTTTTTCAAGATTAAATATTTCATGCATAAGTATTTTAACGGTTCGCCTCGCTCCATTTTAGCCAGCCGCCGATCATCTTCCCTATTTCTTTCGAGTAATTAAGCTGAATATGAACAAACTGCTTTTCGGAAATCAAGCCGATCTCCTGGGCTAATCTTAATCTAATTTTTAACCGGTCATACATTACGCTTAACTCCAGTATCTTTTTATATTTTTCTTCTTTAAAGCTGCTGTTGGCTTCAACCAGTAAGTCAACGCAATTCCATGACAAATCCACGATGAGTTGGCCCAGGGTATATTTATAATGCCTGGGAAAATTTTTGGTTCTCTCGTAAAGATATTTTGTGAGCTGATAAAATTTATAATAAAGGGGCAGGTGCTGAAATTGCGCCATAGACATTTACCATTGAGGGCGGGAAAATTACATCCCGCCCTCAATTAGATTCTAAATAAAATACATCGCGAAACTTTTTAAAATCCGTCCTGGCGGCAAAAATTTTGCCGCCGGAATTACGCCCGCCATTATAAAGCGATGACTTGGACTTTAACGGTCCCGGGAAAAAATTCACTTCCCTAAGAAACAGCGAACCCGAGACGCGTAAGACTTAGAGCCCGCGTAGGCGCCGCCATTATTGAAATAGACGCCCCAGGCGATCGTGGCGCTATACTGCGAGGACGACCAGTAAAGGTTGGCAACGGCGGAAGTATCCCAGGCGGGCGTGCATGAGGGAAGGGACGTACTTGAACATGACCAAGGGCAGTTTTCTACCCCTAAATTCCATAATGTCCTGTCCGGAGCGCAATAGGCACTGACATAGCCGCAGGCGGCATTGCAATATTCGCCGGAAGGAACACCCTGGGGCGGTAAACCCCAGCCTTCATCAAAACCGGCGTAACCAAGATCATAACAGGCCTTGCAGGCCGGATAGTTTACTATGTCATCGGCGGTAAGATTATTGCAATTTCCTTTGGCGTAGGCCGGCAGAGCGGTCCCCGGCCCCCAGGCGTAAGTGCCGCTTAATGTTTGCGACCACATGTTTGTTTTACTATCGCAATAGATCGTATTGCCGTGCATGATTGACACTCCGGGGTTGGCGGCGCAATACGCGCTGGCGTTCTTTTGGTTGGCGGTTCTTCTGGCATCTCTGGCTTTTTCCCTGGAATGCCCAAAAGCCACCACCGCAATCGATGTTATGAGGCCGATGATGGAAATAACCACCAGAAGTTCAATCATGGTATAGCCGCGGTTTGATGCGGAATATTTTTTATTTGCTGAAAATTTTAGCATTGGCATTTCTTTGTTTTATTATCAAAATTATACCATGTTTTTTAAACATTTTATATGGAGGGTTTGACTAAAAATCATTATTCGGCTAATATCC
>JBAXOH010000100.1:0-2949 GCA_037133335.1 bacterium | reverse complement strand
CGTGATTTTTTAGTGCCGTCGCGATTTTATCCCGGTAAATTTTACGCCCTACCCCAGGCGCCGCAACAATTTAAGCAGCTTTTAATGGTTGGCGGGCTGGATAAATATTTTCAAATCGCGCCCTGTTTTCGCGACGAGGATCCGCGAATGGATCGCCATTATGGCGAATTTTATCAACTGGATATGGAAATGAGTTTCGTTGAGCAAGATGATATTTTAAAAGTAATGGAGCCATTGATGAAAGAGCTTACGGAAAAGTTTAGTTCTAAAAAATTAGTTGGCCTAGAAAAAGGCGGTAGATTTAAAAAAATACCCTGGCGCGAGTCTATGGAAAAATATGGCACTGATAAGCCGGATTTAAGATTTGATTTAGAAATTAAATCGATTACCGAGATGGTGAAAGATTGCGGTTTTAGTGTTTTTACAAAGGCGATAGAAGGCGGCGGAGTCGTGCATGCACTTAAGATTGACGGCGGGGCAAAATTTTCTCGCAAAGAAATTGATGAATTAACTGAAATTGCTAAAATTAAAGGAGCCAAGGGTTTGGCTTATATTATTATAAAAGAAAAAGGGGAATTACAGTCGCCAATCGTAAAATTTTTGGGTGATGAATTAGCGCAGAAAATTGTTAAACACACGAGTGCTGAGCCATCTGATATAATATTTTTTGGTGCCGACACCTGGAAAACTGCCTGCCTAAGCTTAGGCGCGGTTAGAAACGAAAGCGCCTCAAAGCTTGGCTTAAAGGATAATACTAAAGCGGCTTGGTGTTGGGTGGTTGATTTTCCTATGTATGATTATTCGGAGATAGAAGAAGGACGAATTGATTTTGGTCATAATCCTTTTTCCATGCCCCAGGGCGGCTTAGAGGCTTTAGAAACTAAAGATCCATTGGAAATTTTAGCTTATCAATATGATTTGGTATTAAACGGTTTTGAAGCGTCTTCGGGGGCTATAAGAAATCACGAGCCGGCGATCATGTATAAAGCTTTTGCCATCGCCGGTTATACCAAGAAAGAAGTGGATAATAAATTCGGCGCCATGATCAGGGCTTTTGAATATGGTGCTCCGCCTCATGGCGGTAATGCTCCGGGCGTTGACCGTATTTTAATGGTGCTCTTAGATTTAGATTCAATTCGAGATATTTATGCCTTTCCTAAAGACGGTAAAGGGCGCGATGTTATGATGGATTCGCCCAGCGAAGTAGGAGAAAGACAATTAAAAGAACTTAATATAAAAGTGAAACATGAATAAAAAAATTGTATGAAGGAACAACTAGAAACTCAACTGAATGAAGAAACAATAGTTAAGGCAGTTGAAGAAAAGAAAAATTTTTTATACAGTCTAGACAAAAAGACAACGGTAGAAATTTACGAAAAGATATGTGATTTAGCCGATGAACTTGAAAAAAAATATCCAGACGCAAGAAAATATTATTTATTTCATACTATGATAAACAGTGGTATGAAACGGCAAGATTGTTCTGCCGGTTTTGACTTTTCTGGGGATGATTCAATCGCTAAGCTTATAGATGATTTATATAGAAAATATAAAACTGATTAATTTATGCGACTGTCTAAGTTGCAAAAGTTTATTTTAGAAAAGTGCTATAATTTTAAGGTTTCATCGCCGGTTGAGTTTTACGATTTTTACTTGTCCACGAAGGTGGGTAGAAAAAGCGCTAAAAATAAAAAAATTATTCAGGATACAATCCATAATAGCTTGGATTCTCTCGTGGTCGGCGACATGCTAACGGCTATTGGTAAAAAAACTTCTAAAAAGTGGTTTATTCATAAAGTAAAATTAACTAATATTGGAAAAAAAACCGCTAATTTAATAATTAAGAATAGGCAGAGAAAACTGCCGATTAAATAATTAACAATAAATTTATGGAAAAACAAAATGCAAAATTCGCGTTTTTTTATATGCTGTCGCTCGTAGCTTTAATTTTTACGGCCATTTCCACGGGCATGATAATTTTTCAGATTATCAATAAAACCATAATGGACGATTTAAGTTTGGCTCCGGGCGGTTTTTCGCAGGATGCTTTGCGTTTCGCAATTTCCGCTATTATTATAGCGGCGCCGATTTATTTTGTTTTAATGCGGTTGGTTAATAAAAATCTTTTGTCCGGCGAAATGGGAAAGGAGTCGGGAGTTAGAAAATGGCTGACCTATTTTATTTTATTAGTTTCGGCCGTTGTTATGCTTGGTTGGTTTATCGCCATAATCGGTAGTTTTCTAAACGGAGAATTTACTATTAAATTTATTTTGAAATCTTTGGTTTCAATTTTAATTTCTGCGCTTATTTTTAGTTATTATTTATATGACATCAAGCGCGAAGATGTTAGTAAAAATAATAATGTCGTAAAAATTTATTTTTACGGCTCAATCGCTATAGCGGTGATTTCGCTTATAGCCGCTTTTTTCTTCATTGATTCTCCGTTTAAAGTTAGGGAGCAAAAGTTTGATCAGGCGGTAATAAATAAATTTAGTCAAATTGATTATGCCATTAACGCTTATTATGGCGAAAATAAAAAGTTGCCGGAAAATTTAAATGCTCTTTTAAACGGCGGTTCGACTTATTATGTTATAGAAAATGATATAACTGACCCGGGCACCGGTAAATTTTTTGATTATAATCTTAAAGGCAAAGACGCTTACGAAATCTGCGCTACTTTTAGAACGGAAAATAAAAGTCAGGCCAACGATAAATCGATTTATGTGGATACGCGCTGGCTTCATGACTTAGGCTACCAATGCTTAAAACAAAGGATTGCTCAAATCGACCAAAGCAAACAGGCGCCCATATCAGTGCCGGTAAGATAAGAGGTTGACAAAAACAATAAAATAAGGTTAGATTAGATAAAATATAAAGCCCAAGGAGAAATAATTCCTGGGCTTTATTATTATAATAATAATATTATAAGTGTCTTACATAATAATTGGT
>JBAXOH010000099.1:0-2962 GCA_037133335.1 bacterium | reverse complement strand
GCGCCAGCATGGATAAGCGCTATTTACTGGTTTTCCAGAATAACTCAGAATTGCGCGCTTCAGGCGGTTTTATCGGAAGTTTTGCTCTAATAGATTTTTCTAAAGGAGAAATAAAAAATATTGAAGTTCCGGGCGGCGGCAGTTATGATACGGATGCCGGTTTTTTAAAACAAATAAAAGCGCCTGAACCGTTAAGTCTGGTTAGGGCCGATTGGCATTTTTGGGACGCTAACTGGTGGCCTGATTGGCCGACTAGCGCAAAAAAATTGGCTTGGTTTTATGAAAATTCCGACGGTTCAACGGTTGACGGCGTAATTAGCTTTACGCCGGAAGTGATTGAAAAATTATTAGCCATAATCGGCCCGATAGACTTAAAAGATAAGTACGGCCTGGTTATTGACGCGGATAATTTTTGGCTGGAGACGCAAAAATTGGCCGAGCAAAAACCGGATGTAACCCGCGAGCCTAAAAAGATAAACGGTGATTTAATGAATAAAATTATTGAAGAGCTGCCTAAGCGGTTGACTAAAGATAATTTAGGTCCGCTATTTAGCGCGATCGAAGAATCGCTAGCCGGTAAAAATATTTTATTTTATTTTACGGATAAAGACCTTGAAGCTAAGGCCGACGAACTGGGCTGGAGCGGAAGAATTAAAAATACGGACGGTGATTATTTAAATGTTATTAATACTAATATTGCCGGCGGAAAAAGCGACCGTAAAATCAAGCAGGAAATTATTCATAAAACCGAAGTCCAGCCCGACGGGTCTATTATCGATAATTTAACCATTAAACGCATTCATGAGGCGATAAAGCGCGAACCGTTTTCCGGAGTTAGGAATGTTAATTGGCTAAGAGTTTATGTGCCGCTCGGATCGGAATTATTGGAAGTTAGCGGCTTTAAGCCGGTGGATAAAATATTTTTTGAAAAAGAGATCGCCGGTTTAACGGATGATCCGGAGGTTTTAGCCGGCGAGGGCGTCGCGCAAACGGATGAATTAAGCGGTACGAAAATTTATAATGAATTTAATAAAACCGTGTTTGCGAATTGGTCCCAGCTAGACCCCGGAGAAACTATTGAGATAAATATAAAATACAAATTGCCTTTTAAATTAACCGATAAAAAGCAACCGGCCGCCCAAGAATTAAAAGATCAGTTAATTACCAGAGCCGGAGAAATTTTAAACCCGGAGCAAAAAAACCTGTATTCATATTCTTTGTTAATCCAAAAACAACCGGGCATGAATTCATCAACCATAGCAAGCGAATTAAAATTAAGCGATAGTTTTAAGTCAATCTGGAAATACCCAGCCGCTTTAGCTTCCGACCAAAACGGCTGGTCAACGAACGAAGCTTTAACTCAAGACAAAATAATGGGGCTGGTAGCGGAAGAAAAATAAAGCTTTAAAAACTTTTTTAGAAAAAGTTTTCCCCGACGAGCGGGATAAATAATATTTTCAAAAATATAATGTATCAAATAAAAATTTTATAGCGGGCAAAGCCCTACGGCCATAAAATTTTTATTTGATTAAAATAATATGAAAAATAACGAAATAAAAATAAAACAAGGCGAGTCAAGCTTATCCGAGTTTGTTAAACGGCCGCTGGCTTCGGACGAAGAAGTTGAAGCTTTTGAAGAATATTCAAGAAATGAAGCTAAGGAAGAAGAAATAAAAGATAGCTTGACGAAAATTTATCAAGACGACCAGGGTAATAATGTTGACGTAAAAAAGATGATAATTAAAAAAAGGCGCGGGTTGCTTTTTAATTTGTTTACTTTTTTAATAGTTCTGTTTGTTTTCGGCGGCGCGATTTACGGCGCCTATAATTATGTTTATTTAAAAATCGCCAGCAGTAAATCATCGGCTACGCTTGAGTTCGAGGCCGGTAAAGAAGTGGCCGCCGGCGAAGAGTTCTATTATAATTTAAATTATAAAAATGATGATAAGGTCGGCTTAAAAAAAATTCAAATAAAAACGGCTTATCCGGATAATTTTATATTTCTAAGCAGTGAACCGGCGCCAAGTAAAAATAATAATATTTGGGAAATCGCCGGCCTGGATGCGCACCGCAGCGACGTTATACGGATAAAGGGTAAGCTAGTCGGCCCGGCCGATAGCGCCAATATTATTTTGGCGGATATGATTTATACGCCGCAAAATTTTTCCAGCGAATTTAAAAAATCTGCCAGCTTTGAAACCAAAATAAACGATATTGGCTTTGATTTTTCATTTAATAATTCTTCAAGCGCGCTGGTTAATGAAACTAATGAGATTATAATTAAATTTAAAGCTAAAACGGAAAATTACATGGATAATTTTCGTTTTAGAGTTGAGCGCCCGGAAGAAGTAGAAATAATCAGCGCTGAACCGACTAACCAAAATAACGCTTCGAGCTCGCCGGCCGGGCTTAGTATAAGCCCTGACGGAACTGACGCCTGGCTTTTAAATAATTTCGGCAAAAATGAAAACGAATATAAAATTAAGTTTAAAGTTAAAGAAAAAAAACAGCCGAATTTTAATCTTAAATTAATATTTGAATTACCGGAGCAAGTTTCCGGTTCGCCGGCTAAATATCATTTATTTTATGAAAAAGATTTGGTTTATGACGTAATTAAAAGCGATTTAAATATAAATTTAATAATTAACGGTTCGCCGTTTGACCAGGGAGCGGATTTCGGCCAAACTTTAAATTATTCAATCAATTATGCCAACAAAGGCGACGCTACCATGAAAGACGTTATTGTCATGGCGATTTTAGAAAGTGATTTTCTTAATTGGCAGACTTTAAGCGATAAAAATAACGGCCAAGTAAGCGGTAACACTATTAGCTGGAGTAAAGGAGAGCTTCCGGCGCTAGCGGAATTACCGAGCGGCGCCGAAGGAGTTATTGATTTCTCGCTGAAATTAAAAACTCAAGCCGAAATTGATTTAAGCAAAGCTTATCAGGTAAAAAGTTATGT
>JBAXOH010000098.1:0-2988 GCA_037133335.1 bacterium | reverse complement strand
ATCTATAATATCATAAAAATATTTATGCTTAATTTCTCCTGTCAATCTATCTAATAATAAAAGCCGCGAATAATCTCGCGGGCTAATTGGTTTTTGTGCTATTAGATTTTTAGGTAAAAAATAATCAAACTGTTTTAATTTCATAGTCTTATAAAATCTAAAAAGTTACGTGCTGTGCGGCCCGTGTATTTTTTTATTTTCCTCAGCTAATTTAATTATAACATCCCTAATTTCTTCCGGGTGGGGAATTTGCCTAAAAACAAATCTTTGTACTTCGCCGGCCGTCTGAACATAAACATCGCCGTAGTGAAAAATAAATTTAGATAAACCCTTAAGCTCGCTGGTAACGTCCTGGATTTGAAATAGCTTTAATTCCGCGACCGTACGCGAAAAAAAACCTTCCTGCTTTATATCAATAATTCTTTCATTGGTAATCAGCCAAACATCCAAATAATAATCTATAAAAGAAAAAAATAAAAACAACCAAATAAATAAAATATAACCGCTGATTGATAAAGCAATTAGAGGATAAGAAATCTGGCCCAAAAGCAAGTTAGGATAAATACTTATCACAATAAAACCGACTAAAGCCGGCAAGCCGGTTAAAATAACCGCCAAGATAAATTTACCCAACAAAATAAAAGCGTCTTTCCTGATAATTTTAATAATTTTTTCGCCGGGCATTGCACCGGGCAAACGATATTTTAGCATAATATTTATCAACTTATAATTTCTGTTTATCCCCGTAGGGGGGAAATATTAAAAATTACTGGTACCGAAAGCATTGCTGCCTCCTTGAAAAATCGTTAAGCCGACGCTCCAGTCAATTTGGCTTAAATATTCATAAGACAAAAATAAAATTACAGCCAAACCGATAATATAAACGAAAGTGGTTATAAAGGTTGTAAAATTAATTTGTCCGTATCTTAATATATGATAAAGCGCAACCAGGCTAAAAATCAACCAAACAAAAACGAACAGTAAATATAAAATTAAAAAACCGATTAGAGGAATAGTCATAAAAATTATCTTAAAAAATCTTGTCTTGCCCGCTTTTTTTCCTCCCTAAATGCCTATAGGCCATATCAGTAGCTACGCGGCCACGAGGAGTCCGATCTAAAAATCCTAATTGCATTAAATACGGTTCGTAAACCTCTTCAACCGTAGCAATATCTTCGGCCGTTGAAGCGGCTATAGCGGAAAGCCCGACCGGCCCGCCGTTAAATTTATCAATAATCACTTCTAAAATTTTTCGATCAACCCAATCTAGCCCAAGCTCGTCAACTTCAAGTAATTTAAAAGCTTCTTGGCAATAATTTAAACTAATATCGCCGTCGCCTTCAACCTGGCAATAATCGCGCACTCTTTTTAAGAGCCGGTTAGCGACTCTGGGCGTGCGGCGCGAACGCTTAGCAATTTCCTCGGCCGGTTCGGCCGGCAGTTTAATATTTAAAATTTTAGCGCTGCGTTCAATTATTTTTTTAATGTCATCATTTTGATAAAAATCCAAACGGTAAGTCATTCCAAAGCGATCGCGTAAGGGCGAAGATAAAAGACTAACTTTTGTAGTCGCGCCGATTATGGTGAAGCGAGGCAAATCAAGGCGTAAAGTTCTGGCCGATGGGCCTTTACCGATAATTATATCTAAAGCATAATCTTCCATGGCCGGATAAAGAATTTCCTCAATGGTTTTATTAAGGCGATGAATTTCGTCAATAAATAAAATATCGCCCTCGCTAAGGTTAGTTAAAATAGCGGCTAAATCCCCGGATTTTTCTATAACCGGACCGGATGTAACGCGTATATTCGCGCCTAACTCGTTAGCGATAACGTGCGCTAAAGTAGTTTTACCTAAACCCGGCGAACCATATAATAAAACATGTTCGATTGATTCTTTTCGATTTTGCGCCGCTTTAAGAAAAATCCTAAGGTTTTTCTTAATATTATCCTGCCCGATAAATTCGCTTAGTTTTTTCGGGCGCAAAGTTAAATCCAAAGTTTTATCATCGCCTATTTCTTCCGAGGCGATGACGCGTTCGTTAGTATCTGTCATGGCTATATTTTACCTGTTTAGACAATTTAAGTAAACATTAATTTTTATAAGTTTTTATCTTAATTTTGCATTAAAACTCTATATATTTGACATTGTGTATAACTTTTGTTATAGTAAATATAGAAGTAAATCCTCTCGCATTGGAATACCGTATGGCGTTCCGTGAAAACGAGGGGTTTTCTGTTTTTAGGGGAAAAGTAAATTCTCTTCAATCACCTTATTTTTGATTATTTCATAATATTCATAATCATTTTTTTCATATTTTCTAAAAATAGACCAAGAAATAAAATCAACTGCTTGTAAACATTTTTCTGTATTCGATGGTTTGATTTTAATTTCAAAGTGACTATTACCCTTTTTTATTAAATTATCTTTTAAATAATCCTCAAAATTTTTCTTTAAAAATTTATTTGTCTCTCGCTGATCAATATATATTAAAATTTTATCTCCATCTTCCAATATCTTTTTATTATGTAGCCTATCTAATAAAATATTAGCTGTATAGTTGTATAAATAAGCTTTCTGATTTTGTAAATCAGTATAAACTTTCTTCTTGTTTAAAATAATACAAAGCACTTTTAAATCTTCCGTTTCTGATAATAATTTAAGCATTCTTTTTTTAGTAACGCCATCAGAATGATAAGCGTGTAACTCGCCCACTTTTTTATATTTCTTTTTCAGCCCTCTATGTACTTTTTTAACGCATCTCTCAATCTTGCGATGGTTTTTTGTAAAAACCAGGGTTAAAATAAACCAACGGCTTGACCGTTCACTAAATCCTAAATCTCCACTTTCGTCTAAAAATATATAAGACATAAATTATTTTATACTTTCATTTTAACATTTATCTGTTAATGTTTCAAACTTGTAAATTTATAAAAAAATCAAGGATATTGCTATTTTTAGCGGAAAGAATTAAGCTATTAATATAATTA
>JBAXOH010000097.1:0-3011 GCA_037133335.1 bacterium | reverse complement strand
GAATTATACATAACTCTTTTTTAAGCCTTGATAATTTTTATAATCATTATCCGGCCTTAAATAATATTGCCATTAATCATTATCAGCTGGTTACCGTGGTTTGGAATATTTTTTTAGTTTTATTGCCGTTAGCGTTTTATTTGCTTTTAAAGTTGTGCTGGCGCCGATCAGGTTTTAAAAAATTTTATCAAAAGGCGGCGGCGGTTATTTTATTTATTTTTTGGTTGTTATTTTTTCCCAACACAGCTTATATTATTACCGACGTTAGGCATCTTTTAGATTATTGTCCGCTTGATTCGCCGGAAAGAGTTTGCCCGGCCAACGCCTGGATGATTATTGTTTTTTTTATTTATTCCTGCTTCGGCTGGGTTTCTTTTTATTATCTTTTAAAATTAATGTCCAATTTGGCCAATGAAATATTTAAAAAATTAAGACCTGGCTTTTTCGCCGCTTTGATTATCCCCGTAACCAGCCTCGGGGTATTACTTGGCTTATTAAATCGCTTTAACAGCTGGGATGTTTTTCTTTTTCCGCTTTGGCTTTTTAAAGTGTTTTTAGTTTATTTTTTAGATATAAACTATCTTATAGATTGGCTTATTTTTACGCTCGGTCTTTATTTGCTATATTTTATCGGCGATGTTATATTCAGAAAGGTAAAAAATTATTAAGCAGTAAGTTTAACATATGAAATATCTTAAAATAAGTAAGGCGACTGATTTAACTGACCCTAAAGACAGAAGGCTCTATCGCTTTTTGGAAATTTTACCGGGCGTTTTATCTTGGGCCGTTTTGCTTATTTTATTGATTTTTTCCGCCATAAAACCGGTCTGGGTGGCTTATTTTATTATTGCCTTTGATGTTTATTGGCTGCTTTTAGTAATTTATTTGGGCATAAATCTTTTCGCGGCTTATTTAACCATGAAAAGAAACATAAAAATTGATTGGCGCGGCCAATGCGAAAAATTGCCCTGGCAAGATATTATTCATTTGGTCATTTTTCCGACTTATAATGAAAGCTTGGAAGTTATCAGGCCAAGCTTTGAGTCTCTAATTAAGGATGGCTATCCGACCGATAAGATGATTATGGTTTTAGCGATTGAAGAACGAGCCGGCGAAGAAGGCAGGGAAAGAGCGCGAGTTATTGAGCGCGAATTTGCCGATAAGTTTAAGCATTTTTTAATAACCGTTCATCCTGATAATATCGCCGGAGAAATTAAAGGCAAGGGCGCTAATCAGGCCTTCGCGGCGAGAGCCGTTAAACGGGAAATTATTGATAAATTTAATTATAATTATGATAAAATTTTAGTTAGTATTTTTGATATGGACACGGTGGTTATGCCCGGTTATTTTTATTGTTTAACCCATAAATTTTTAACCGTACGCGATCCTTACCGCGCCAGCTACCAGCCTATTCCAGTTTATCATAATAATATTTGGCAAGCGCCATTTTTTGCGCGCGTAGCCGCCACCTCTAATACTTTTTGGCAGATGATGCAGCAGATCAGGCAAGAAAAGTTGGCGACTTATTCTTCCCATTCCATGACCTGGCGGGCTTTAGTGGAGATTGATTTTTGGTCTACTAACATGGTGAGTGAAGATTCGCGTGTTTTTTGGCATTGTTATTTGCATTATAAAGGTGATTATCGCGTTGAGCCTTTGTATTTTCCGGTTTCCATGGATGTTTGCATGGATGATACTAATTGGCAGACCATAAAAAACTTATATAAACAGCAAAGGCGCTGGGGCTGGGGCGTGGAAAATTTATCTTATCTGATGTTTAACACTATAAAAGAAAGAAAAATTTTACCGGTTCGTAAAATGATTAATAAAATTTTAATTCAGCTGTATGGCTTTAATTCTTGGGCGACCAATGCTTTAATCATCGGCGTTATCGGTTGGATGCCCATGATTTTGGGCGGCGATCGTTTTAATGTGACGGTTTTATCCAGTAATTTACCGGTAGTCTCGCGGACTTTAATGACCGTGGCTATGATCGGCATGGTTTTTTCCGCTATTATTTCTTCTATGCTACTGCCTAAACGGCCGGAGAAGTATGGTTTTTTTAAGAGCTTAACCATGTTATTGCAGTGGTTAATTTTACCAGTTAGTATTATATTTTTTGGCGCTATACCCGGATTGGAAGCGCAAACTAGGTTAATGTTAGGAAAATATATGGGTTTTTGGGTAACACCTAAGGTTAGGAAAAACTAAAAATAATATGATATAATATAATTATTATGATAGATGGTGTAATTATCAAAAAAATTGAGAAAAATATTGATTCCCGCGGTTGGTTAGCGGAAATTTACCGCCAGGATGAAACCGATTATAAATTTGCTATGAGTTATATTAGCGTGACTAAACCCGGCATAGTACGCGGACCGCATGAGCATAAATATCAAAGTGATAGCTTTGTTTTTATTGGTCCGGGTAATTTTGAACTGCATTTATGGGATAAACGGGAGGGTAGTCCTACTAATGGCGAATATCTGAAAATTCAAACCGGAATCGATAGCCCGGTTTTAGTAATAGTGCCGCCGGGCGTAGTTCATGGTTATAAAAATATTTCAGGCGTAGACGGTTGGTGCATAAATATGCCGGATAAATTATATAAAGGCGAAGGGAAAAAAGAAGAAGTTGATGAAATAAGATGGGAGGATGAGGCGAAAGCGGTTTATAAAATAATTTAAAATTATGGAAAATTGTATTTTTTGTAAAATCATTACCGGTGAAATACCGAGCTATAAAGTCTACGAAGATGAGCAGATTTTAGCTTTTTTGGATATAAATCCGGTTAATCACGGCCATACTTTAGTTGTGCCGAAAAAACATTTTGTTAATATTGAAGAAACGGACGAACAGGTTCTTTACCTAATTATAAAAATTGTTAAAAAAATCGGCGCCAGCTTAAAGAAAAATTTAGGAGTGGCCGGCTATAATGTTTTAGAAAATAACGATCCGGTAGCCGGGCAAATCGTACCGCATTTGCATTTTCATATTATACCGAGACT
>JBAXOH010000096.1:0-3015 GCA_037133335.1 bacterium | reverse complement strand
GGTATTTAGAAGCGAATAAATTTGAAAAGAGCGGGCAAGGAAGTAAACTTTTGTATTATATTTTAAAAAATTTATTAATATTATGGCATCCGTTTATGCCGTTTGTAACGGAAAAGATTTGGGAGGAGCTAGAGCAGAAAAATTTGTTGATGATTGAAAAATGGCCTACTTGCGCTAAGGTTTCGGCAGGCAAACCTACTGATAATTTTGAATTAATTAAAGATATTGTTGTGGCTGTTAGAAATGCCAGAAGTGAAAATAAAATTGAGCCGGCCAGAAAAGTTAAGGCCGTGATTTATGCCGGAGCAAAAAAGAAATTAGTAGAAGAGCAAGCAATTTTAATAAAAAGTTTGCGCACCGGTATAAGTGAATTAGAAATTAAGGCTAAAGGCGAAAAAATACCCGAGGCAATTTATGCGGCTACCGGTAAAATTGAAATTTATTTAATTGGCGCGGTTGATGAAACTAAAGAAAAGGCTAGGCTAGAAAAAGAAATTATTAATTTAGAGAAAATAATTGCCTCGGCTGAAAGCAGGCTGGCCAATAAAGAATTCGTTGATAAAGCGCCGGCTGAGATTGTTGAAAAGGAAAAAGAGAAACTAAAAGGTTGGAGAGCAGAATTAAAAAGCTTAAAAAGCAGATAAAACATTTATAATAAAAATATGAAAATTATAACTGACAAAAATAAAGTTGACGAAGTTTTAATGCGCGGAGTAGAAAATATTTATCCTAATCGCGAAGCGCTAGAAAAAGTTTTGCTATCCGGGAAACGTATTAGGTTATACTGCGGTTTTGATCCGAGCGCGCCGGTTTTGCACATCGGTAACGCGATTTCTTTATCTAAATTAGGTCAATTTCAAGAATTAGGTCATGAAATAATATTTTTAATTGGCGATTTTACCGGTATGATCGGCGACCCAACAGATAAGGCTGCGACTAGAAAAAAATTAACCCGTAAGGAAGTATTAGCTAACGCTAAAAATTATAAAAAACAAGCTAGCTCTTATTTAAAATTTAGCGGCGCTAATCCGGCTAAAATAATGTATAACAGCAAATGGCATGATAAATTAAGCTTTAAGGATTTAATTGAAGTTACTTCTAATTTTACGGCGCAACAGATGTTCGCCCGCGATATGTTTCAAGAAAGGATTAAACAGGAAAAACCGATTTATTTGCATGAGTTTTTATATCCGGTAGCCCAAGCCTACGACAGTGTAATTATGGACGTAGATTTAGAAGTTGGCGGTAATGACCAGACATTTAATATGCTTTGCGGACGGGATTTAATGAAGGTCATGAAAAATAAAGAAAAGTGCGTTTTGACTATGAAACTATTAGTTGACTCTAGCGGTAAGAAAATGGGTAAAACTGAAGGTAATATCGTTAATTTAGATGAAACGCCGGAAAATATGTATGGGCAGGTTATGTCCTGGCCTGACGGAATAATTGAGGTTGGCTTAGAATTATGTACTAATTTGCCGATGGCAGAAGTTAAAAATTTTACTGTTAAAATCAAAAATGGCATAAATCCGCGCGATATAAAAATGCGTTTGGCTTTTGAAATAACGAAAATAAATCATGGGGAGAAAAAGGCCGAGATGGCGCAGAATTATTTTATAAAGACGGTGCAGAAAAAAGAAGTGCCGGAGGAAATAAGAAATGAAAAGTTGGCAGAACAAAATATTAATATTTTGGAATTATTAGTGCAAGTAAATTTAGCGACAAGTAAGGGAGAAGCCAGAAGATTAATTGAGCAGGGCGGAGTTAAGGTTGATGGAAATGTTATTAAAGATATAAATAAAATAGTTGAAATTACAAAAAAGGGCGTGTTGCTGCAAAAAGGTAAACGAGATTTTATTAGGGTGGTAAAAAAATAAATTTTATGATTGGAGTTTTTGATTCTGGCTTTGGCGGTTTAACCGTCTTAAAAGAGTTTTTAAAAGTTTTACCGGATTATGATTATATATATTTAGGTGATAATGCTCGCGCGCCATACGGCAATAAATCCGATGAAGTAATTTACAATTATACTAAACAGGCCGTGGATTTTTTATTTAAATCTGGTTGTAAATTAATAATTATTGCTTGTCATACTGCTTCGGCCAAAGCTTTAAGAAAAATTCAGCAGGAATATTCGCCGGAATTTTATCCTGATAAGCGCGTTTTAGGTGTAGTAACGCCAGTTGTTGAAGAAGCTATTAAGTTAAGCCGTTATCATAAACTTGGCATTATCGGCACTATGGCGACGATTAACTCAGGCGTTTATAAAAAAGAACTTGAAAAATTAAGAGATGATTTAGAAATCTTTGGACAGGCTTGCCCCTTACTCGTGCCCCTAGTAGAAGAAGGTTGGATCGGTAAACCGGAAACCAATAAAATTTTAAAAAAATATTTACAGCCGTTGAAAATTAAACAAACAGACACTTTGATTTTAGGCTGTACGCATTATCCCTTAATGATAAAAGATATTAGTAGAATTATGGGCAAAAATGTAAAAATTATTAATCCGGCCATTATAGTTGCAGAGAAACTAATTGATTATTTAAAACGACATCAGGAGATCGAAAATAAACTAAGCAAAAATAATAAATTAATTTTTTATACAACTGATGATATAAATAAATTTAGAGAATTGGGAAAAAAGTTTTTAAGTAGAGAGATTAAAGAGACAAAAAAGGCAGAATTATAAAAATATGAATACTTTAGAAAAAATAAAACAAAACATTGCCGACGCGATAAACGAGGCTTTAAAGAAAAAATTAATTAAAGCGTCTGATTTAGTCTATCCGCCGAATTCCACGTTCGGCGATATTAGCTTGCCCTGCTTTAATCTTGCTAAGGAGCTTAAAAAAACCGCGGTAGAAACCGGAGAATTTTTAGTGGGTAAAATTAAATTAAATGATACGGTCGTTGCCACTAAGGCTATCGGGCCGTTTTTAAATTTTACCTTTAACAAGGCTAAGTTAGCGCAGGGCGTAATTGAAGAAGTATTAAAAAGTAAGAGTAAATATGGCC
>JBAXOH010000095.1:0-3065 GCA_037133335.1 bacterium | reverse complement strand
AGGCTTATTATGTAAGCTATAAAGAAAAAAAATTATATTATTTAGGCCGGCCGGTTGACGCTTTTCAGGTAATTAGAAATCAGGGGGTTGGTATTTCTAACGCTAATTTAGCTAAAATCCCCATAGGTTTTAGCGCTTTAAGCGGAGCGGATACAGATAAGGACGGTTTACCTGATGCTTTTGAAGACGCCATCGGTACTGATAAAAATAAAATTGATTCTGATGGGGATGGGTTTAATGATAAAGACGAGCTGATGACGGACTACTCGCCTTTGGCAAAAAATTTAAAAATCAATTATGACAATAATTTTTCGGTTGCTCAAAAAGGTAAAATATTTTTGCAAGTGGAAAGCCGGGGAGAAGCCTGGTATGTTAATCCGGCTGACGGCAAAAGATATTTTTTAGCGCGTCCGTCCGACGCTTTTAATGTTATGCGCCAGCTAGGCGCGGGCGTAAGCAACAGTAATTTTGAAAAGTTGGCGGGAAAGTAATATTTAATTTATCCATGTCATCTAAGCTGTATAAAATATTATTGATTTTAGGCATAGTCGCGGTAATCGTGGCTATGTTTTTATTTTGGCTTTACTACCGAGCGCCGAAAAATCTGGAAATAGATTTTTTAGATGTGGGGCAGGGTGACGCGATTTTAATTAAAGCGCCGGGCGGGCAAAATATTTTAATAGACGGCGGGCCGGATAAAACCGTAATTAAGCGTCTTTCTGAAAATCTGCCTTGGTGGGATAAGCAGATTGATTTAATGGTTTTAACCCATCCGCACGACGACCATATTACCGGCTTAATAGACGTTTTAAAAAGATACCGGGTAAAAAGAATTTTATATACCGGCGCGGTTCAAAATGCGCCCAATTATTTAACTTGGCTTAAGTTAGTGCGCGATAAAAAAATTTCTTTATCCATTATTGATAAAAATCAAATTATAAATTTAGATAAAGACGCTAGAATTAAAATATTATATCCGATCGAGAGTTTATTAAATAAAACCATAGCAGATTTGAACGACAGCTCAATTATAATAAAATTAGTTAATGGTCAAAATAAATTTTTATTGACCGGCGACGCCAGCGAAAAAATTGAAACAACGTTAATGGCGAGCGGCGCCGATTTAAGCGCCGATGTTTTAAAAGTCGCTCACCATGGGTCGCAATATTCTTCGAGTCAAGAATTTTTAGAAAAAGTTAGGCCCGGATTGGCCGTAATTGCAGTGGGAAAAGATAATGACTTCGGTCACCCAAGTTTAAGAATTGTTAAGCGGCTAGAAAGAATCGGGGCGGAAATTTTTAGAACAGATGAGCGGGGGACAGTTAAAATTTTAAGCGACGGGATGAATATAAAGATAAATTAATAATATCTTGCCATTTTTTTGAAAAATGCTATAATTCAAAGTAATCACCGGGAAGGCGGTGTTTATTTTATAAAAATAATTATATGGAACACCCAAAAAATGAAAGAACGTTAGTTATAATAAAACCGGACGGTATTCAAAGATCGTTGATCGGTGAAATTATTCGCCGCTATGAAAGAATCGGTCTTAAATTGCTATCTTTAAAAATGGTTATTCCTACCGAAGAAATGGCTATCCGGCATTATTATGAAGTGGGCGGCGATATTTGGCTTGAAGAAGTTGGTAGAAAAGCACGGGCGGCTTATGAAAAAAAAGGCTTAAAATCTCCTTATAATACCAACATGGATAATGGCACGGCCGTTATGAAAAGTAATGCTAAATATTTAAGCTCGGGACCGGTTATCGCCATGGTTTGGCAAGGCAATAGCGCGGTTGGCTTAGTTAGAAAGATTACCGGCAGCACTGAACCTTTAACATCTGACGTTGGAACTATTAGGGGTGATTTGACCCTTGATTCTTATGCTATGGCCGATTTAGATCAAAGAAGCGTTAGAAATTTAATTCATGCTTCCGGCACCGTTGAGGATGCGGAAAAAGAAATAAAAATTTGGTTTAAAGAAGAAGAATTGCAAAATTATCGATTAATTCAAGAGCAGATTTTATACGATGTTAACCTAGATGGTTTTAAAGAATAGATTTAATTGAATAATTAAAATTAGCTATTTTTTAAATATTTTTTATTAAAACTTGATTTTTATCCTATATTTGCTATAATTATCCACAGGCAGGTAATCGTTATGTTTAAATATTATGATTAAAACAATACAAAAAACCGTTTTTAATTTTTACTTTTATTTTAGCTCGCGGAGAGCGGTTTTTTGTGGTGTTTTAACTGATTGATCACAAGTTGAAACTCACTAGGGAAAACAAACCGGCTCTCCGAAAGGCGAGCCGGTTTTATTTTTGCATAGTTCATTTAAAATTAAAAGGAGAAAAATTATGAGTCAGCAAGAAAAAGGGAATAACGAGATGGTGCCGTTTAATCAGCTTCGATTACTGCTTTTATTCATGGCGGCGGATGGAAAAAATGATCAGACGGCGATTAGGCGGATTAAGCTGGAAGCGGCCGGACTGGGTATTAAATTTGGTCTTGATTGCCAGGCGACTTCAGCCACCGCGGCAAAATTATTAAATTAGTAAAAAATTATGATTAAAGAAAGGAGTTAGACAATGGTATTAAGAGTAGATAAGCCAAAATCGGAAGTGAAGAGGCTGTTAACTGGCGTCGTCAGCAAAGTTACGGAGATAAAAGAAACAAAAGGAGCTACTTTAATAATTGTATCCGGAAAACAAAATGTTTCTGATGTCAGAAATGAGCTGGAATATTTAATTGGCAAGTCGATGGTTTGGCTTCATTAGGTGGAGGGGTAAATGGCCGATAAGAATGATTTACAGAAAAAGCAGGCGCAGAAGATTAAATTAATTTCTATGGAGGAGAGGGTGAGGCGGGATATGCTATATAACATATCGCATGGCCCAGTAGCTATGAGCAAGAAAAAAGACTTTATGTCTTTTGCCGATGTTGGCCGTTAATAGCGCCGTCCCTTAAGCCTAAAGCCGCGATCGTTGCTTAGATAAGCAATGGCGCGGCTTCTTTTTTATGAAAAGTTTTGATTATTTGCTTTAATGTAATATAATAAAC
>JBAXOH010000094.1:0-3075 GCA_037133335.1 bacterium | reverse complement strand
TACTCGCTATTAAATTTTAACTTAATACATTATATTTTTGAAAATATTAAAAACTTTTTCTAAAAAAGTTTTTAAAGGTTTTATATATCTTTTTTACTTAATAAGCCGTTTTGCGCCCCGGGGATGCTAACTACCGAGGCGGCGTTCTTTGAAGCTAACAGCAATGACTTTTTAATGTCTTGCTTATATAATTCCAACCCGGCGATAAAGGCCGAGCCGAAAGCATCGCCAACTCCGGTAGTATCGGCGCGTCTCTTCTCCTTAATAATTGGCTGATGATAAATTTTACCTTCGGCCATAGCGTCGGCGCCATGCCGGCCACTAGTAATTAAAACAATTTTTGACCCATAAGAGCTTAAAGCCAGAAGCAAATTTTTTACATTGTTAAAAAAAGCGCGGCTTTTATTTTTATATTTTTTATCCGACATAACTAATTCCACGGCCTCGTCTTTATTAATAATCAAGCACGTTGTTTTTTTAAAATATTTTCCTAAGCCTTGCATGCCGGATAAAATCTGCCTATGCCCCGGATTCCAGGCAATCTTTTCATTTTTCACGGAAAAAATCTTTTCTAAATTTTTTTTCCACTCTCCGGACAATGAAGTTAAATATATCCATTCACTTTGATCTAAAATTTCAACCTCAAAATCATTAATAGTTAATTCGCTATTAGCCGCGCGATTAGAAAAAACAATATGCTCGTTAGACGGCCCGACTAGCAGAAAAGAAAAACCGGTTTCAACATTTTTAATTTTTTGCACTAAGGTTATATCAACGCCATGCTTTTGAAAATTATTTAAAATTCTCTGACCCCGGGCATCTTCGCCGATAGCCGAAAGACAAGCCGTTTTAAAACCGAAGCCGGACAGACCAACTGCGGTATTAGCCGCGCCGCCGCCAAAACCGGAAAAAGACTTATCAACCTTAATTTTAGCGCCATATTCAAAAGCTAATAATTTTTGTTTGGTTAAATCTTTTTTATTATTAATTAAAACTCCTTCATCGGTATAAAAAGTTATATCCTCGGTCGCGCCACCTATGGTTATGACATCATATTTCATATTAACATTGTCATGCTGGAGAGAGCGTTAGCGACCGATAGCATCTCGAGATTCTATCGCTTCACTTCGTTACGCTCCAGAATGACGATAATTATTAATTATTTTTTTAATAACTCCTTAGTAAATTTTTTTATCTCCGGGCCGATATCGCCGCGATCAAAAGCGTATTTAAGCATGGTTTTCATATAGTTAAGCGGATCGCCGGTAGTCAACCATTCGCCTCCCTGAATTTTTTTAGCATAAAATTTACCGCCTTGTTTAACGTATTGTCTAATAGCATCAACGATCCAAAGTTCGTTATCTTTACCTAGTGGCAAAGATTTTAAAACATCTATAATTTCCTGATTTAAAATCATGCGGCCGAAATCAGCTAAACAAGACGGCGCTTCTTTAACGCTCGGCTTTTCAATTATATCTTGAATTTGCATGCTGCCTTTTTTTACTTTAACGATGCCATAACGGCTCACCTCCGTTTTAGCCACTTCCTGAACGCCTATCATTAAATGCCCGGTTTTATTGTAATCATCAACCATTTGTTTAGCAAAAGGCACTTTTGATTTAACTAAGTCGTCGCCCCAAACGAACATAAACGGTTCATTTTTTACGATACTGGCGACGGATAAAACCGGCGTGCCATTACCGTACGGACCTTTCTGCCTGACATAAATAAAATTTGCCAGATTGGCTATTTTTTTTACTTCATCCAATAATTTATTTTTTCCGGCTTTTTTTAGATCGTCAATTAAGGCCCAATTATAATCAAAATGGTCTTCCAGCGGTTTTTTATCCCATTTAGTAACTAAAACAATATCTTCAATTCCGGCCGCCACTAATTCCTCAACCACTAATTGAATAATCGGTTTATCAACAATCGGCAGCATTTCTTTAGGCATGGATTTAGTCGCCGGAAGTAATCTAGTTCCGGAACCGGCCACGGCGATGATAGCTTTTTTTATTGGTTTCATAAATTAATTATTAATCTATTGAAGTAAATTTTTATGGCCGCAGGGCTTTGCCCGCTATAAAAATTTACTTCAATACTTTATATTTTTTGAAAATATTAAAAACTTTTTTTGAAAAAGTTTTTAAAGGCTTTTTAATCCCCACTTTCTTAAATATTTTATCCACGACGCTAAGTGGTGCCACATAGCTTTATTCTGATAAAATTTACACCATGGCAGACGCGCACTCTGCCGCGCGTGATTATGAGTAATAACAACTTCCGGATTATAGACAACTTTCCAGCCATCCCGCCAAAAACGCTTGCATAAATCAGTGTCCTCAAAATAAAGAAAAAAATCTTCGTCGTACAAACCAATTTGCCTTAAAGCTGAAGCGCGGCAAAACAAAAAAGAACCTAAGAGCCAATCCACTTCGCTCTCGCTGTCTTTATTATAATCCTTATATAAAAATCTGTCTAAATCCTTTTTACCAGAGCCTATTTTACCTAACGGGGTGCGCCTAAAAAACGGGGTCATTAATTTTGGCCAACGAAAAAAAGAATCCTGAACCGTACCGTCAAGATTAAATTGTTTTGGCCCGACTACCCCGACTTTAGAATTTTTTTCCATGTAAAAAAACAATTTTATAAAAACATCTTTGCCGGCCAAAGTATCGGGATTCGTAATTACAATATATTTTCCCAGGGCGATCCTCGCGCCTTTATTGTTAGCCGCGCCCAAGCCGGTATTTTTCCCGTTCATGATAAATTTTACATCTCCGAATTCCTTTAAATCATCGCCACGCAAATCTCCGGAATAATTATCCACCACGATAATTTCATAATCCAAACCCGGCCAATCGGCGTTTTTGATTGACCTAATGCAATTTAAAGTTAAGTCTTTGGATTTATAATTTACTATGACGATACTTATGTCCATATAATTTTATTTTACCACTTGATTAAAACTTTTATTATTTGCCAGTAAATATTAAATATCACATTGGCAATTTTTAGCTTCGCCCCCCCTATTTCCTGATACCAAATACGACCTGAAAATAATTTTATTATATC
>JBAXOH010000093.1:0-3084 GCA_037133335.1 bacterium | reverse complement strand
CGAAAAAATGAAAGCTTTTTTTACGGATAAAGACGGTAAAGAAAAAATGTATTATATGGGTTGCTATGGCATCGGTATAGATCGAACTATCGCTACGATAGTAGAAAAATTTAATGACGATAAAGGTATTATCTGGCCGGACATTATTGCACCATTTAAAGCGCATCTAATCGCCCTAGGTAAAGACGGGAAAATTTATAAGCAAGCGGAAGAACTCTATAAAAAATTATTAAACCAAGGCATAGAAGTTTTGTATGATGATCGAGTTGACGTGATGGCCGGAGAAAAATTCGCTGACGCGGATTTAATCGGCTTGCCGCTTAGAATTGTTATTAGTGAGAAGTCGCTAAAAGCCGGCGGGCTGGAAGTGAAAAAGAGGGATAGCAAAAAAAGTGAGATTGTAACGGAAAGTAAATTGGAAAAGCATTTAAAAGAGTAATGTAATTTAAAATAATAATTACGACCGTTATCCACCCAGCTTAAAGAGGGTGGATTTTTATTGTTTATATAACCCCTTGACATCTTTTTTATCCTGTGATACTGTGTTAATACAGTGATACAAAATTAAGCTAAAATATATTTATCCCGTTAGAAATCCTTAGTAAATAGGGTTTATTGCGGGAGTATAAATTAATAACTATATGAAAATTTCTAACGGGGTGGAAAAATTTAAATTTAGTAAAAAAACAGACGAATTATTTAAAACTATAATTAGCCTAAAAACCGGTAAAGAGGCCGAGTCTTTTTTTCGTGATTTATGCACGATTGAAGAAATCAAAGAAATGAGCGAGCGCTGGCAAATTGCGCAAATGATTAATAAAAATTTATCTTATCGTGAAATTGCGAAAAAACTTAATGTTAGTACGACGACGGTAGCGCGCGTGGCTTTATGGCTTAATAACGGCGCTGGCGGCTATCGGTTAATTTTAGATAGAAAAAATTCTCATCATAACTCTTCTCGAGCTTTTAAGAAGAGTTGATTTTTTATTTTTTAATAATCAGATCTCAACTCTTCTTGAAAGCCAAGAAGAGTTTTTTAGCTCTTTAACAATTTAACTAATTAATGATGGAGGTGTTTTATGAGAGACGTGCAGAGAATTTTGTTGGAAGAGGGAGATAAAATAATTCTGGATTTTTTTAAGTTAAAAAATTATTTTATCCGAGTAGATGGAAAATGGGAAATGGAGATTATGCCGGTCGTAGTTCAGGATATAATAACTAAAGAGGTTTTGATTCTGGCCTATGTTAATAAAGAGGCTTTGGCATATTCTCTTGCGAATCGCGTGGCTGCGTTTTGGTCAACGTCCCGCAACGAACTCTGGATTAAAGGATTAACATCGGGCAGTTACCTGAAGTTGATCGAGATTCGCGTTAATTGCGACCAAAATAGTTTGCTCTACTTAGTCGAGCCGGTAAATAACTCTGGCGCATGCCACACCAAAGACAAAAACGGCTATCGGGCGGGTTGTTACTACCGGAGAATGTTAACTAACGGAAAATTGGAGAAAGTATAGAAGAGGAGGAAGGGCTCATGAAAAAGTGTAGACTAGTAATTCCCAGTGGTAGCCTTTTAGAGGCAACTACATTGTTGCTAAAAAAGGTTGGGGTTGTCATTAACTTCGATGGCAGGAAATTTATGTGTAAAGTTGATGAAAGTGACTTAATAACAGCGGTTTATTTTGATCGGCCACAAGATATTCCCCTAGGTATTGCCATGGGCGCTTACGATATGGGGGTTTGCGGTTGGGATTCTGTCGTTGAAAGCGGTTTAGAGGCGCAGATAGTGAAAATCGCGGGATTAAAGTATGCAAAGAAAAGCAGAAGAGTCGCTAGAGTAGTCGTATTCGGTAAAACTGATAAGCTGATTGATAGCGAGAATATTTTAGTTGCCACCGAATATTCAAATTTAGCTAAATTGATTTTTAAAAAGGCCAAAATAGTTTACTCCAACGGTTGTACCGAGACTAAAGTGCTTTACGGAGGATATGACTATGGCATCGGCGTGACCGAAACCGGCGACAGCCTGGAAGCTAATGGTCTTAAAACCGCGGCGATGATTCTTGAATCGCCTACGGTCTTAATTGCTAAACATGAAACGCCAGAGATTAAGTTATTCGGTGAAATACTTTGCGGCGCGTTGGCGGCCGAAAAACAGGTTATCCTAAAATTTGATTGCGGCGGCCAGACTAAGAACGACATCCTAGTCTGGCTGCCGGCGATCGAAGCGCCAACCGTAAATCAGCTAAGTAATGGCGACTTCGCCATCGAAACAATTCTTCGTAAAGAAGAATTAGCCAATCAGCTTATCCGACTTAAGCTCGCCGGAGCAACCGGCATAATCGTTCAGGATTTTAATATTATATTGTAAAAATTCTTGACTAAACTATCACCCGAGGCGCAAGAAGTTTAAAAAACTTTTTTGCCCTCGGGTTTTTTATTTTGTGCGTTGCCTTAACTTAACCGTTGCAAAATGATACAATTAAGACATAACAATTAAACAATAAAAATATGCCAAAAGTAAAATTAAGATTGCAAAAAGTAAGCGATGCCAAAAGATTTTACGAAATTTTAAATAATAATAAGTTTGTTTTTTTTAATGCCAGACCGAAGTCGGCCGCGGCCGAAAAAGAATATTTAAAAAATAGTATTAAGTATAGAAAAGATAAGATAGATTGGGGCTATACGATTATTTATGGCGAAAAAATCGCCGGAGGCATTGGAATAAAAATAAATTATCATCGAAAGTATGTCGGGGAGATCGGTTACTTTATAGATGAAAATTTTTGGAGCAAAGGTATTGCTACTCGAGCGGTTAAATTGGCTGAAACTATTTGTTTTAAAAAGTTGAAATTATCGCGGATTGAAATAGTGATGCGGCCGGAGAATATTGCCAGCGAGAAGGTTGCTATAAAAAATGGTTATTTAAAAGAAGGGCGGATGCGGAAAGCTGTTAGGACGATGGATGGAAAAATGAAAGATTGTTATTTATACGCTAAGGTTTTATAAAAAAAATTTAAAACCCGACATTAATTTGTCGGGTTTTTTTATTGACCATTCTTAAATATTTTAGTAATATTACATTAT
>JBAXOH010000092.1:0-3084 GCA_037133335.1 bacterium | reverse complement strand
GTTATGTGCAATACAGCCTAGATGGTAAAAGCGCGGCGGCCGACAGCCAGAGCAATACTATTATAAATAAAATCAACAGCGATTTAAGCCTAACCGAGCAGGTAAGATATTATAATGATGACAATATCGCGGTTGGTTCCGGCCTGTTGCCGCCAAGAGTCGGACAAACCACCAGCCTTAAAGTTTATTGGGCCATAAACAATAATTTAAACGAATTAAATGATCTAAAAATAAGCGTAACTTTACCGTCTAACGTAGCCTGGGATAATAAAAACAGAGCATCGGTCGGATCGCTTGATTACGATAGCCAGACTAACCAAGTCGTTTGGCAGGTTGGCCGTTTGCCGGTTTCGGTTTATAAGGCTGACGCCGAATTTAATATAGGCGTTACTCCGAGCGAAGCCGACAGAAATAAAATTATGATAATTTTACCGGGTACGAATATAACGGCCATAGATAGCGAAACCAACATGCAAATTAATAAAACCTTAAAAGGCAAAACCACTAAATTGGAAGATGATAGCATGGCGAGCAGTATAAGCGGCGATGGAATAATTCAGTAATTAATTATAAATTTTTTGTGTTTAAAATAATTCATAAGTCTAAAATTTCTAAAGCTCGCCTCGGTCTGATAAAAACTTCTCATGGCAATATAGAAACGCCCGTTTTTATGCCCGACGCCACTAGGGGAGTAATTAAGCATTTAAGCAGCCGAGACTTAGTTAATTTAGAATTGCCCGCCTTAGTAGCTAATACTTTGCATTTATTTTTACGCCCGGGCGTAAAGTTAATCAAGCAAGCTTCAAATTTGCATAATTTTATTAATTGGCAAAAGCCGATTTTAACCGATAGCGGCGGCTATCAGGTTTTTTCTTTGATTCATAAAGCCGGAGCGCGAGGCGCGATTAACGACAGAGGCGCTATTTTTAAATCACCTTTAGACGGAGCTAAATTAACCATGACGCCGGAGCTGTCCATAAAAACCCAGTTTGCTTTAGGGGTTGATATGATGGTGTGTTTTGACGATTGCCCGCCTAACGGCTATAGCGACGAGTTATTGACTATATCCGTCGAGCGTACGATTAAATGGGCAAAAAGATGCAAGCGCGAATATGATAAGCAAATAAAGTTATTAAAAAATAACAAAATTAAGCCGCTGCTATTCGCGGTTATCCAGGGCGGCGATAATTTAAAATTAAGGGAGCGCTCGGCCGAGGAACTTATTAAAATCGGTTTTGACGGCTATGGTTTTGGCGCCAGACATGTTGATGAATCGGGAAATTTTTTAACCGGCGCCCTAGAATATACGGCCGATAAAATTCCGGAAAATAAATTGCGTTTCGGCCTAGGCATCGGCCTGCCAGAAGATATTATAAGATCCGTAAAATTAGGCTGGGATATGTTTGATTGCGTAATTCCGACCAGAGAGGGGAGACATGGCAAGCTTTTTTTATTTAACCGCCGAGACACCGGCGCAAGAATGACAAACAATTTTTATAACACTATTAATATTACTAACGCTAAATTCACTAAAGATTTTTCTCCGATTAATGAATTTAGCCGGCTGACGGAATTGCGGAGTTATTCTAAAGCTTATCTTAATTATTTATTTAAAATTGGCGAACCCTTAGCCTTAAGGCTGGCTAGCTTGAACAATCTTGAATTTTATCTTAAAATGATAAATGAGATTAAAATTTTGATTAAAAAAAATAAAATTTAAGCGGATTATTTAATTTAATTTTTAAAAAATATTTATGGAAGAACAAAAATTTATATCCAAACATCAAATAATTAAGAGTTTAGATTTTATTATTATCGGCGCGATTTTTTTAGTATTTTTTCTCTGTCCGTTATTTTTTACCGGCTTAACGGCGCAGGGCGTAAGCTTCGAAAAAATGATACTATTTTATTTTTTAGCGCTACTAGGCGCGGTTGCCTGGGTAATTAAAGCCGTGATTGTCGGCGAACTTAATATTAAAAGAACGCCGCTGGATTGGCCGATCGTCGGTCTTTTAGCCGTTTTTATTACTTCCACCGTTTTTTCAATCAGCCAAAAGGACAGTCTTTTAGGCACTTACGGCAACTCGGCTAAAAGTTTAACGGCGGTTATAATTTTTATTTTATTTTATTATTTAGTTGTAAATAATATTAATCAAAAAAGAATTAAATTATTATTTTGGGGCATAATCGGTTCTACTTCTTTAATAGCGGTTTTTTCGCTTTTACAAATATTGGGTAAATTTATTTTGCCGCTGGATTTTACGAAGGCGATTAGTTTTAACCCCCTAGGCTCGCTTTCCGGTTTAACCATGTATTTAATTATAGCTTTACCACTTTTGGTAATCGGTATGGCGCAAATCAGGGAAATTCACACCGGCTTAATCAATAAAAAAATAATTATCGCCGTTAAAATATTGTTGGGGGTAATAATTTTAATATCGCTGTTTATTTTAACCTTGCTTAGCGGTTTTACTTTTTGGCCGGCGGCCATAGTCGGGCTAGTTATTATTTTAATGTTTTTTCTTTCGAAGATTATTAAAGTTTCCGGCTCGAACATAATAATCCCTATCGCCGGTTTTTTACTCTCAATTATTTTTTTGGTTGTCGGTAACTTTAATATTATGAGTTTAAATTTACCGGTAGAGGTAAATTTATCGCGCCAAGCTTCTTTTGATATTGCTAAAACTAGTTTAGGGCAGGATCCTTTACTCGGCTCCGGACCGGCGACTTTTTATTATAGTTTTGATAAATATAAAGGCGCTGATTTTAACGCCTCGCCTTTATGGGACGCTAAATTTGATAGCGCTTCCGGCTTTTTATTTGAGATGGCGGCCACGGTCGGCGTCCTCGGAGTTTTAGCTATCGTGATTATTTCTCTGACTGTTTTATCAATTTGCTTTTTAGCTTTGATTAAAGTGCAAAAAAATGACACCCAATCCATACTGCTCGGCCTATTTTCAAGCCTTATTACGATTATTATTTTTGGTTTATTATTTTCAATGAACAATTCAATAATTTTAATGTCCGGCCTAATCGGAATTTTAGCCGTGGCTATGGTAATCGTTGATTATCCGGAAAAATTTG
>JBAXOH010000091.1:0-3096 GCA_037133335.1 bacterium | reverse complement strand
GTAATAATTAGTATTGGTCAATTCGAATATTGCTGTCTTGGATGAATTAATTAATGTAAAGTTCAATTTTTGTTCGATTTTAAGATTATTTGTATATATGGTCTGATTCGTCGAATTGGCTGTTTGATTCGTAGACAAATTCATAGACAAAACATTTTCTTTTCCAGGTGTAGCCATCGCTTCATACCATGTCCCATTGATCAAAGAAAGAGTTTTGTTATTTTCACTTGCTCCTAATGATATATTATAATTGACTTCAGCCAAATAATAATAATAATTACAAAATATTTAACGATTATTTGATTAAAAATAACTACTTATATTTAATTATAAAATCCGGCTCAGTGATTAGCCTTGAAATTATAGATGCGGCGACCGGCCAAAATATCAAAAATATAAATTTGCGGGAAACCGGAAATTACTCTTTTATTAACGCCGAGCAAAATCTACTCAATCTTTACGACAATAATCATAAAATCCTTTACTTAATCGATCCCTTATCTTCTTACCGACCACTAACGGAAATTATCAATAATGTAAAGACGGCCTTTTGGGCCAACTCCAACGACTTAATATACGCTAATGATTTTGAAATTTGGCTTTATAATTTAGAAACAAAAAATAAAACTTTGATAACCAGAATTTCCGATACCATCAAAAATGCCGTCCTGCACCCGAGCAAAAATTATATTGTTTATTCAACCGAACAAACAATTAATGCCATCGAGCTTGATGAACGGGAAAAAAGAAACATAACCGAACTAATAAAATTTGAGTCTATCAATTCTTTCGTATTAGCCGCCGATGATATTATTTATTTCTTGGGAAAAACTGATAATTCGGAAGGTCTATACAAATTTTTTATACAATAAAATTAATTAAAAATAAAAAACAGGCTCACGCCAGAGCCTGTTTTTTTATTCAAATTTATTTAAATTCATCAAGAGTGGCGGTTAAAATTAAAATTTTTCCCTCACGAAAGACTTTTAAGCCTATTTTATCGCCTGGTTTATATTTTTGCACAACTGATAATAAGGTTATCCGATCTTGTAATTTGATGGCGTTAATTTCCATAATTATATCACCTTCTCTAAGTCCGGCTTTAGCGGCCGGAGAATCGGATAAAACCGATGGTGTTCCATCCTGGCTAACCGATACCCAGGCGCCGCTATTTCTAGCTAATTTATTGGCCTGAGCTATTTCCGAAGTTAACATAATATATTTAAGGCCAAGTCTGGGACGAACGATACGCCCAATTTCACGCACACTTTTTATCACCGGTTTAGCGTCATTTATGGGAATGGCAAAGCCAATAGACGATCCAGCTTGATCAAGCGCTACATTAATACCAATAATATTCCCAGCCAGATCAATTAACGGTCCGCCAGAGTTACCAGGATTTATTTCCGCATCAGTCTGAATAACGTTATCCAAAGACTCGGCATTAGCTCCGGTCTGATCTGAAGCTTCAATGCTTCTGCCTAAACCGCTAACTATGCCCTTAGTCGCGCTATTCTGATACCGTCCTAAAGTATTACCGATAGCAACGACTGTGGAGCCAATTTGCAATTTATCGCTATCGCCCAGTTCTACATAGGGCAAATTTTTATCAAAAATCTTTAAAACCGCTAAATCATTAATTGGATCTTTACCGATTAGCTGAGCATAATATTGCTTGCCGGAATTGAGCAAAATTTTATATTGGCCGGTTTTTTCATCAGCCACATTAATCACGTGCTTGTTAGTTAAAATTAAGCCATCGGCAGAAATTAAAAATCCCGTGCCTGAACCTTTTTGCACGATTTCTGTTTTTTTAGTTTGCTCGCCGGTATTTAAATTTATTACAGTCGAGGCTTGCTGATCAAGCACAACAATATTTACCACGGACGGAGAAACCTTTTTAATCGCCATAATGGTTGCTTCCTGATCGTCAAAACGCAAAGTATCGGCGATAACCTTTGTAATGTTAGAATTATAATTATAAACAAACCAGACCGCACCGACGCCGATTAAAAACAAACTTACTATAATATATTTTTTTAAACGCATATTTATCTATTTATTAGTTCTCTGAAATTTTCAATTTTTTTTGTTGTAATATCTCTTTTCGCTTGAGTAATATCCGACAATATTTTACCCGATTCACCGCTTAATTTAATTTTATATTTTGTTCCGGCCTTTTTCTCAAGCAAAGATAACAAAATCGGTCTTATTTTTTCGTAAAATTCCTTCATCTCGTTTTCGTTTTTTATCGTCACGCCAATCTTTTCATTATACAACAAAATTACTCGCCATAAAAAACTGTCCCTTATAACACTTTGGCTGTCTTTCTCCGCTAACATCTCATTTATAACTTCGTGCAAAACTTCTTCGTCGATTTTATTAACGGAGCTATTAATTTTTTTTGCATCATTATTTTTCCCAAATCCATCAAGCCACAGTTGTTCATGCTCTGCCATATATTTATATTTATAATAATTATAATTATATCATAACTCAAAAAAAACCTCATGACAACTTTACAAAAATTAAAAAATATTTTATGATAACAATAGTCCCGAATCTTCGGGATTTTGCTTATAATTTGCGGGGTCGTCCAACGGTAAGACAGCGGCCTTTGAAGCCGTTTATCATGGTTCGAATCCATGCCCCGCAGCCTAATAATGAAAACTTCTACTAAAATTAATATTCCCTTGCTCAGTAGCTCGCTCTATGTGGCTGCACAAATTTTTGCTAACATCCTTTCAACAAAAATTACTGTTTTGCCATTTATTAATCTGGCGGTTGACGGCGGCACGATAATTTACCCCCTAACCTTTACTTTACGAGATTTTGTTCATAAAGCTTGCGGTAAAAATAACGCCAGACAAATAGTAATTATCGCCGCCAGCCTAAACGCCTTAATGTTTATTTTATTCTGGCTGATTGGCAAAATGCCCGCTGACCCAGCTTGGAAATTTCAAGAAGCTTATGAGCTTATTTTATTACCTGTGGGTAGAATTATAATAGCTAGCATAATCGCCCAGGTAATCTCGGAATTAATTGATACTGAAATTTTTAGCATTATTTATAAAAAAATAGGTGATTTATTAGCTG
>JBAXOH010000090.1:0-3163 GCA_037133335.1 bacterium | reverse complement strand
GATATATATTATATTGAGAATTGGTCATTATTTTTTGATATTGCTATTTTAGCCAGAACCCCCTTGGCGGTTTTAAGGGGCAGGAAAGTTGAATAAGCTTTAAAAACTTTTTTAGAAAAAGTTTTTAATATTTTCAAAAAATATAAGGTATCGTGTTAAAATTTAATAGCGAGCAAAGCTCTATGGCCATTAAATTTTAACACGATAAATAAATTATGAAAGTCGCGTTAATTCATGATCATCTGGCTCAAGACGGTGGAGCGGAAAAAGTTTTGAAAGTGCTGGCGGAGATGTTTCCGGAGGCGCCGATTTTTACTTTACTTTATGAAAAGAAAAATACGGATAAATACTATCGCCATCGTCATATTGAAACATCGATTATTCAAAAACTTCCCGGCGGTATTTCTCACTATCAGTGGTATATGCCGTTTATGCCCATGGCTGTGGAATTTTTTGCTTTAAGCGATTATGATTTGGTTATTTCCGATACAAGTTCATTCGCTAAAGGCGTAATAACTTCCAGCCATACTTTGCATATTTGTTATTGCCATACGCCGACGCGTTATCTTTGGAGCGATACCCACCAGTATATCAACGAGTTAAAGTATAATAAGTATTTTAAAAAAATCATATCGCTCGTATTAAATTATGTCAGAATGTGGGATAGGCTGGCCGCCGATAGGGTTGATGAATATATTGCCAATTCCCGCTTTGTTGCCCAGAGGATAAAAAAATATTATAAAAGAGATTCAACCGTAATTTATCCGCCGGTGGAAACAGGCCAATTTAAAATTGCCGGGCAAGTCGGCGATTATTTTTTAATCGGCGGTCGTTTAGCGCCCTATAAAAGAGTTGATCTGGTTGTAGAAGCATTTAAAAAGATTGATAAAAAATTAAAAATTTACGGCGACGGAGTGGATTTGGTGCGGCTTAAAAAAATGGCTGAAGGCCATCCTAATATTGAATTTTTGGGCTGGGTGGATGATACGGCTAAAATTGAATTATATAGCCATTGTTTAGCCTTTATTTATCCCCAGGAAGAAGATTTTGGCATTACCGCCGTTGAAGCCATGGCCTCGGGCAGGCCGGTAATCGCTTATAGGCGAGGCGGCGCCACGGAAACGGTAGTAGAGGGAGTAACCGGCTTATTTTTTGACAAGCAAACTTCGGCCGGCTTAACCGAGATTTTAAATAATTTTGACAGTTCGAAGTTTAATTCTGAAATTATAAAACAGCATACCGAGCAATTTGGCGTGGAAAAATTTAAAAAAAGAATTAAAGAGTTTGTGGATAGGGAATATAAAAATTTTAATAAATAATTTAAATATATTTGATGGCATGCCTAGCTTGTGAGAGCAGTAAACAGAAAGTTGTTTTTGTTGAGTTCGGCGTTAATATATATAAATGCCAAAATTGCGGGCATATGTTTTCGTCTTACGGCGCCGATCAATATTATGATGGCTATTTTAAAAATATGGCCGTTAGCAATAATTTTTGGTGGGATGAGGCTCATAAAATAATATATAATGATTTTTGTAAAAAATATCTTGTCGGTAATGGCGGTAAATTGCTTGACGTCGGCTGTGGGCTGGGATTTTTTGTAAAAAAAGTAAATAATTATAAAGATTGGCAGGCGACCGGCTATGAAATATCTAAAACTGCGGTTGATTTTGCAACCAATGAATTAAAATTAACCAATATACTTTGCGGTAAAGTTGAAGAGGCTGATTTCCCCAAAAATTATTTTGACATTATTACTCTCTGGGACGTGATTGAACATATTCCTGATCCGGATAAAATATTGAATTATATAAGTTCGATATTAAAACAAGGCGGATTTTTATTTATTCACACGCCCAACGCGAATATTCAGTTATTTAAAGCCAGATTTAAAAAGCTGCTTTACGGCATGAAGCCGGAAAAGCATTATTTAGAAGCTAACGACCACATAAATATTTATACGGCCAAAAGCATCTCCATGGTTTTAAAACGCCATAATTTTAAATTTATTGATTTTGTTCATCTACATCCGATCCAAAGCGTTTCAGGATCTAAAAATAGGCTTAATATTGCTATTAAAAATTTGTGGTTTAATTTTTCAAGAATTTTTTATCAGCTGAGTTTTAAAAAAATCAATTTAAATAATTTGTATATTGTAGCAAAAAAGTTAAATCAATGAAGATCGGTATAGACATAAGAACCCTGATGGACGCGCGGTATAGCGGCGTGTCCGAATATACGTTTAATCTTATAAGCGAAATTTTAAAGCTGGATAATAAAAATGATTATCGGTTTTTTTATAATTCATTCGGCGATTGTTTAAATATTCCGAAGTTTAGCGGCGAGAACGTTAAATTGGTTAAATATAATTATCCCAATAAAGTTTTAAATTATTTATTTTTTAAATTTTTTAATTATCCTAAAATTGATCAAGCGCTGGAAGCCGATTTATTTTTCATGCCGCATATAAATTTTATCGGCTTATCGAGTGGCGCTAAAAGTTTGTTAACGATTCATGATCTGTCTTTTTTAAAATACCCGGAATTTTTTAGCCGACGTAAAAATTTTTGGCATAAAATGATTGATGTTAAAAAGCTGATTAATCGGTTTGACGTTATTATAGCGGTCAGCGAAAATACTAAACGGGATATTATGGAATTGTGCGAAGTGGATGAAAATAAAATAAAAGTTATTTATGCCGGCGTGGGCGAAGAATATAGACAAATTACGAATAACGATAGCGAAATAAGATTAATTGAAGTAAGAAATAAATATAATCTACCAGATAAATTTATTTTATATTTAGGGACGGTCGAACCGCGGAAAAATGTTGACGGAATAATCAGAGCTTATAGTAAGTTGCGAGTTGATAATCGCGAGTTGCGAGATTATAAATTAGTGATAGCGGGCGGCAGGGGGTGGAAAAGCGATGATATATACAAAGAGTGGGAGCGGTCGGAATTTAAAGATGATATTAAATTTTTAGGTTATATTAACAGTAAAGATAAAGTTTATTTGTATAATTTAGCTTCGGTTTTTGTTTATCCTTCGTTTTATGAAGGTTTTGGCTTTCCGCCCCTTGAAGCAATGGCTTGCGGCGCGCCGGTAGTGACGAGCTATGCCGCTAGTTTACCGGAAGTTACCGGCGATGCTGCTTTAATGA
>JBAXOH010000089.1:0-3197 GCA_037133335.1 bacterium | reverse complement strand
CTTTAATGCTGGGCGCATGGATTACTAAATGGATGCGCCTAGCCTTACCTCCGTCTTTATAAATAAGCGCCACTTCGGTCGATAAAATAAATTTAACTTTATCATCTTTAGCAATTTTTAATTTATATAAACCGCTTTTGCCCCCTTTAACAAAGGGGGCTAGGGGGATTTCTTCCAATTTATTTTTTATATCAGAAAACCAAAGAGGATATGTAAAATCTCCGGTTGCAATAATATCCACCCCCTTAATCCGGCAGGTCGCTTCAATATTTTCAAGGGTCAGCTCGGGCGAGCAGGAACGTGAATATTTTGAATGAATGTGTAAATCTAAAATCTGCTGCATAAGAATTTATTACTTTATCACGACCTCTCTTTTTCTCTTATCCGCCTCGGCTAATTGCTCCGGCGTATTAACGCCAAACCACTCCCGCGAATCTTTTAATTTTACTGCGGAAAATTTAGAATCGCTAGTTAAGGCCTCGCCAACGAAACTCGGTAAACCATATTCGCCTAGACCGCGTATCGGCTTTAAATTTTGGTAATGCTTTTTAAACCAACTTCTTTTAAAGCAAAAGGTATTGGTATTAATTTCTTTAATTTCTTGCCAATCAGGAGTCATATTTTCTTTTTCCACTATTTTAACTACCTGCCCATCCACCCCGCGGATAACGCGGCCTAAGCCTTGAGGATCGTCCGGCTCGCAAGTCAAAATGCTAATATCATTATCTTTTGATAAATGAAAATTAATTAATTCGGCGAGCGAACTGAATTTATAAAACGCCGAATCATCACCATTTATCACTAAAAAATTATTAAAATTTGGAAGTAAAACCTCTTCTCCGGCTAAGGCGGCATGAGCCGTACCTAAGCGTTCTGTTTGTGAAGCATAAATATAGCCTGGACCAATTTTTTCTTTTACCAACTCCTCCATAAAACCGACTACCAAACAAATTTGGTTTTTACTTAATCCGCCTTTCTCTAATTCTTCTAAAATATAACTTATAATAGGCTTCTCATTTATCTTATATAGCACTTTCGGCAAATCGGCGCAATTAAGTCTTTTGCCCTGGCCGGCGGCTAAAATTACCACGCCGAAATTTTTTAAATTATCTTCCATAATTTTTATCATTAATTTAACTTAATTTTTATAACTTCGGCGATTTTTTCCGCCAAACTTTTTATTTCTTTTTCATTTTTACCTTCAATCATTACCCGGCATAAGGGCTCGGTACCGCTATAACGAACCAGCACCCTGCCGGCTTCGCCTAAATATTTTTCCGTTTCTTTAATAACCATGCTAATTTCCGGCATAACCGAAAAATCAGGCTTACTTTTTATTTTGACGTTAAGTAATATTTTAGGCATTAAAAAAATTTCTTTCACCAATTCAGACAACGGCTTATTAAAATACTTCATTGCCGAAAGTAATATCAAGCCGCTTAAGATTCCGTCGCCGGTAGTATGGCGGTCTAAAAATATAATATGTCCGGATTCTTCGCCGCCCAAAATCGCTCCTTCCTTGACTAGCGCGCTATGAACTTGCTGATCGCCAACGTCGGTTTGGATATATTTAATTCCCAAATCTCTTAAACCGTTAACAAAACCGAGATTACTCATTATCGTGCTGGCTACTAGATTATTTTTTAATTTATTTTTTTTCTTAAGTATTTTAGCATAAATATAAAGCAAATGGTCTCCGGTTAAGCGTTCGCCTTTTTCATTAATAACGATTAGTCTGTCTCCGTCCCCATCAAAAGCCAAGCCAATCTCGGCTTTATTTTCAATAACGGCTTTTTGTAAATTTTCAGTATATTCAGATCCGCAAGCTGCATTTATATTTTTTCCATCAGGATAATTAGAGATTACCGTGACTTCGGCGCCAAGCTTTTTAAAAATATACGGTGCAACTTTATAAGTTGCTCCGTTAGCGCAATCTAAAATAATTTTAAATCCCCTAAAATCGCCGCCATCTAAAATATTTATTAAAAATTCAACATATTTTTTATTATAATCGTTAAGTAATATTTCGTCTAAATTAGTTTTAATTTCAGAAGGTACGGGATAAAATTCTGCCCCCGCTCCGCCTGCTTCTTCCGCTATTAATTTTTCTATTTTTCTTTCTTCTTCCCCGGTTAATTTTGTACCGTCATTTTTAAAAATTTTAAAACCATTATGCTCATAAGGATTATGCGAAGCGGAAATAACCAGCCCTAAACCAATATTTTCATTTTTTACTGAATACGCTATGGCCGAAGTTGGAATGATTCCAGCTAAAATTATTTTACCGCCCGCTTCCACTATACCTCGTGAAACCGCCGCTTCCAATAACGGGCCGGATATTCTAGTATCCCGCCCAATTATTATTTCCGGCTTAATTTTATTAATTTGGCAATACCTCGTTAAAGCCCTACCTAGTCTAAACGCCAAACATTCATTTATTTCTTCATTATTTACTAACCCTCTTATGCCATCTGTGCCGAATAATTTTTTCATAAAAAAATAAAAATCTTTAAATAGTCCGGATCGGACTATGGCTAAACCGTTATTTAAAAATCCATTCTGAATTCTTTACCCCGGTCTTTAAAATCAAAACTTAAATACCAGCTATGCACTTTTTCTCTTTCATGCCTTGAGGTGCCAATTAACTTATAGCAATTATTTTCTTTGGCAACTTTAATTAATTCTTCAACCAGCTTTGTGCCTAAGCCTTGACTTCTATAATTTTCATCAACAAACACATCTTCCATAAAACCAAACGGCTGTTTATGCAAATCATTTTTTAAAATATATAAATACGCATGGGCAATTTCTTTGCCATTATCTTCAATAAATAGCTTAATACCGCCGGTATTAAATTTTTTTTGCTGTATGTTCATAATTTTATTCAACAGTTACGCTTTTTGCCAGATTGCGTGGCTTATCAACATCTCTTCCGTTCAGTACCGCCATATAATAAGCGAATAATTGCAAAGGTATAACCGATAAAATCGGCGTCAACATCTCTAAGGTCTTAGGAATATAAATAACCTCATCAGCCAAATTCTCTATCTTATCATTGCCCTCGGTAGTAATTACGATAATTTTCCCACCGCGCGACTTAATTTCCTCCATATTACTTAAGTTTTTTTCATAAACGCTATCAACCGGAGCGATAAACAGACTGGGAAATTCTTCATCTATTAAAGCAATAGCGCCAT
>JBAXOH010000088.1:0-3203 GCA_037133335.1 bacterium | reverse complement strand
CCATCAAAATATACTGTTTGACCCTGATTAAGAACAGAGCTCAAATAAGTAATTTCAATCAATGTTTGGACGATAAGACTTAAAAGTACGCCCAAAATCATCGCGGCTAATAAATAAACCGCCTTTTTAAAATTGTCGGGTTTCCCCGGTTTGTTAAAAAACATAATTTTATTTTACCTCAGCGAGGTAAGTTTAAATAAGTTATAGTTAATTGAAGTACGGTCGCGAAAGAAACCCAAAGTAAATAAGGGATTTGCATATAAGTAACCCAAGGCGCATACGGATAAATAGCTATCATAGCCCAAATAAGCGTCCCGAGAACCAATAAAATATCAATAGCAGCCAAAAAATTATTTTGCAATCCAAACTGAATCGACGTAAAAGCAAAATTAAAAATAAGATTTAAAATAAACGGCAGAACAATAATCAAAGCAATTTGCTTTTGCCAAGCCATTAAAAATACCTTGCCGAAAGAAATAGCAATTAAAACATAAAGTACGGTCCAAACCGGTCCAAAAAGATAAGCCGGCGGCGACCACGAAGGTTTTATTAATTTTTGATACCATTCGTAAGTAGGCATAAAATTAAAGTTAATTATAAATTTATATAATTATTGTAGCATTTTAATAGCTAAAAAACAATTTTTTTATAATTTTCGACTTGCTAAAATATTTAAAAATTTTTATACTGACCACATGCAAACCCCAATTAGAAAACCCGGAAAATACACTCATCTAAAACCTGACCGGCATCTAACCAAAGAAAAATTCAACGAGCTTAGAAATAAGCTTGAAAAGCTTAAATTTAACCGTCCACGGCTGGCGGAAGAAGTTAAAAAATACGCTTCAGACGGTGATTTTTCGGAAAACGCGGCTTACCAAATCGCTAAAAGCAAACTCAGGGGCATGAATCAAAAAATTTTAGAAATAGAAGATCATTTAAAGCGCGCGGTAATAATTAAACCCAATAAAAATTCCGGCCTAGTGCAACTGGGATCAAACGTAACCATCCATACCGGCGAAAAAGAAAAAACTTTTTTGATACTGGGGTCGTCGGAAACTAACCCTAAACGCGGAATTATTTCAAGCCATTCGCCGATTGGCGCGAGTTTAATCGGCAGAAAAATCGGCGACCAAGTTAAAATAAAATTAGCCGACAAAGAGATTGAATATAAAATTATAAAAATAGTATAGTTTAAAATGTTAACTATTTAACCGTTCTTTAAAATCTAGGAGGTGATTTGTGGAGTTTGAAATTACAACAGCATTAATTATTTTTTTTTCGGATCTGGCTTATTGGTTTTTAACCGTTTTTCTTATTGATAAAGTTGCGGATCATAAATCCATAAAAGCAGGAATTTTCGCTGCAGCAATTAATTTTAACAGCTACATCGCGGTTTTCTATTTCGTAAAAAATCTGGATTATTTAACGCCGGCCTGTCTTGGCGCTTTCGTCGGGGCCATGCTGGCCGTTGAATATGACAGAAGACACCAGGAAAAAGTAAAAATTAAACTTCAAAAAAATAAAAAAATCAACTAAAAATTAAAACTAATAAAAAATAAGCCGTCAACACAAAGTTGGACGGCTTTTTTTACATTTTAAAAAAACAACGCTTTTAAAACGCTGTTTTATTTGGGTGGCTACTGGGAATCGAACCCAGGTCATCGGAACCACAATCCGATGTACTAACCGTTGTACTATAGCCACCATGTTTTTATTTTTAATAAAATTTGCCAAATAGTCAATCATTTCACCATTATTGCCGCTTTCTTTTCTCTATATAATAACGCCAGGCTAGCTTCGTAAACTCCAACTAAAACACCGGTATAAAATAAATCGCCGAGCAAACTATTTCTAAAAAATGGTACGGCCATAACATAACAATTTATCAGCCCGGCTAAACTGTGCTCATACCAATTTCCAAATATCCAAACCGCGCCATTAGTAATTAAATAAAATATTATACTTCCGAGAATTGTACCACCGAGAATCGTACTTAGCTTTTTATTTTTTCTAACCGCCAAGCCAATTAAACCCATAATGATAAAGCCTGCGTAAACCGATAACATAATCGGCCAACTATAAAACCCTAAAAATAAATCGCTAAAAAACATAGCGGCTAAAGGTAAAATAAGCGCCAATTTTTTTGGCAGATACAAGCCGGAAAAAATCGCGATAGCGCCGATCGGCGCGAAATTAGCCGGATGCGGTAAAAATCTGGTAGCGATGCCAAGGGCAACTAAAATAAGAACCGGTAAATACTTTTTTATCATATTATTAAAATTTATAAGCTTCAAATTTCCAGCTGATAACATCATTATTTTTTAAAACATAGCTGGAGACTCCGACCGGCGACGATTCGCCATTAATATAAAATATCCAAAATTTATTAGTTTTAACGTCGTTTTTTACGCCATTAATTTCTTCGACCAGCGCACCCATGCCGGCATATTCTTTAGCGCTAAATTTTAAGCCCTGGGTCGTTTGCAGATTTTTCATTAAATCATAGGCCGTACTTTTTTCTTTAATATTTACTTCATATTTTTTATCGCCTACTTCAAATTTTACTTTAAAATCAGCTACCGCTTGCGAGTCCTCAGCCGGCGCCGGCATTTTATTTTCAAATTTAAGCGGCAACCAATTTTGAGCGCGACCGTAACCGATTAATATAATTACAAAAACTAATAATAAAATTATCGTTAAATTTTTTTTCATAATATTATTTGCAGTACGCCCAGTTGGAATCGGACCAACATATCCAGCTTAGAAGGCTGGTGTTCTATCCATTGAACTATGGGCGCGCGATTTAAGTTAAAATTTTTCTGGAACAAATATCTCTTACACAAGCATTTACTTTTACATACTTGCCACCGAAGCATAAGCGAGGGGGAACTATGGGCGCGCGATTTAGACTAAAATTTTATTAACCAAATATCTCTTACACAAGCGTTTACCCTAGCATACTTGCCCCTGGAGCATAAGCGAAGGGGGAACTATGGGCGCAAAATAAAATTGCTAACTTTCAACAATATCAAAATACTACCGATTAAAACCTAATTTGTCAAAATATCTATTATTCCTCCCGTAAAACACCTTATAAATATCACCAGACTACTTATTATAGCGGCTAGCAACAGCTTTTTATCTCTTAATACCCTAAAAAATATTTATTATTTTATCCGGATACTCCCATTTTACGACAC
>JBAXOH010000087.1:0-3349 GCA_037133335.1 bacterium | reverse complement strand
ACTTAAAAGTGCCATTTTTTAAAACTCGTTCATTTTTATAAATTACCGGGCCGCGAGAATCCAATTTAATTATGATAGCGGCGGCGGCAAGAACCGGGCTAAAAATTACTATAAAAAATAAAGACAGAATGACATCAAAAATTCTTTTTATAATTCTACCCCAACCATCAAGCGGTGTCTTTTTTACTTCCACCACCGGGATACCGGCAATTTCTGAAACTTCGGTCTTTAATACTTTAGCTCCCAATAAATCAGCGGCATATTTAAAAATAATATGATTTTCATCGGCAAAATCAAATAACCGCACCGCTTCGGCTTTACTTAAATTCGGATCGCTCTGTATAATTTCATCAACCTCGCAGGTTTTTATAAATTCAGCTAAGTCTTCTCCCGCTTCCAAGTTGAAATTTTTTAAACGTTTTACAACCTCGCAGCCTGAATTTTTTCGGCTAGAAAATTCATAAATTAAAACATCGGTAGTATTACTATCGCCCACTAAAACAATTTTATGTACGCCGACTCCATATCTTAACAAAATTCTTTGAATTAATCTAACGATAATTCTGGCGAAGCTTATATAAATTATAGCTAAAAGCCAACCGGCCAAAACTATAAAACGAGAAGAAAAAAGCTCTCTAAAAGCAAAGATCATAATTACTATCAACATAAGCCCGGTAGAACAAGCCAAAATTACCCGATAAATTTCTGCTGTTAAACGGCGTGAACTTTTTATATTATACAAACCGGCTAAAGCAAAAACAACCAGCCAAGTTAAAGCAATTATAAATAAAATCTTAAAATAACCGCCGAAAGGCAAACTAAAGATTACCGGCCTTATTTCGGTCGCTATGCTGGCGAAGCGCAAATTATAAGCCGAAATTCCAGCTAAGATAATCATTAAAAAATCCAAGGGTACCAGTAAAAATGAAAAAAATAATTCGCTTTGTTTCATAAATTACCTAAACATAACACGCAACTGCGTGTTATATGAGTTATATTTCACTAATATCAAGGCAAGCTATAAGCCGGATTCTGTTCCGCCTAATGGCGGAGACGATCATCTATCTAGCCCTAGCGTTGCCGCTAGGGTCAAGCGAGCCACTTTTCATTACGTCGTAAAATACGCCGTAGTTTGCTCTTGCTCCAGGCAGGGTTTACCATCTAGCACTGTCGCCAGTGCAGAATACGCCTAATCTAAGTTATTCGGATATCCTAACATAACTTAAATACTGCGTAACTTTTCACCTTTCATCCGCCTTGGGCGGACTAGTATTGTCTCTGTGGCACTTTCCCTAAAATTACTCTTGGTCGCCATTAACGACTGCCGCTTTCCAGTACAATAGTACTTTTGGAGTCCGGACTTTCCTCCCTAATTTACATCAGGGCGATCATCCGCTTACCTTGATATTAGCGAAATATAAAGAACAAATTATAAAAAAATATTAACATTAAATAAACAAAAAGTCAAATAAAAAAACCGCCGGCTATACTGCCAGGGCGGTTGAAATTAAAAATAACTATTATGCTTTTATCCCTCTGTCGTTTAATATTTTTTCCGCTAACCTTTTTTCTCGACGCTCTTGCTTTGTGTCGTAAACATATAACAGTACATAACAAATAATTATCCCCGCAATAAGAAAAAACCATCCTTTATGTAAAACGACCAGCCAAGATATTGCTTGATTAATTCCGGTTATTAAAGTGTCGCCCTTAAAAACCAACGGGAAAAACCTGTAAACTATAACCGCGAGGATACCTAAAAAAGAAATACAAAATACAGTTACGACGGCGTAGTAAAAAATATTTTTTTTCATTATACCCTCCAAATTTTTTAAAGAACAAAAATTAATTTAACAATTTGTCCGCAAGCCATCTTCCGCAAGCAGAGCAAATTTCCCTAATAAATTTTATTCCGCTTTTTTCGTCGACTATCGTTTCTTCAACTGTATTCCCGTGACAACAATGTTTATTACCGCAACTACATATTTTTGCCATTATCATTCCCTCCCTTACGCGTTGATTAAATTTATTATTTAAATTATTACTTCCCACTGTGGACGCAGAAGGACTCGGAGTTCCTCTGTGCCGACCTCGGTGCCAAAATTTCAAAACGGGGCGACCTCTCCGATGTGAACGGAGCGCTCTAACTTTACCCCGTCACTTCTTGTGGACAATAGAGGGCTCGAACCTCTGACCTCACGAATGTGAATCGTGCGCTCTAACCAACTGAGCTAATTGTCCTTAAAAGTGACGGGGCAAACTGCTTGTCCGTCTTTGACGGAAGCCATGCGTCCCTAATTTATTTGCCAGCCTTATCTAAGGCTTGGTTTACTAATTTATCGGCCAATTCATTTTTTTCTCGCCGAATATGCTTAAAAACAATTTTTTTAAACCCTAATGAAATATTATATACCTGAACAAACAGGGGCGCAAGATCTTTATCTTTAACTCTATATTCGCGGTTTAATTGTTTCACCACTAATTCAGAATCTAAAAAAACTTCAAGCTCAAGCGCGCCCAAATCTTTAGCCTTAATTAAACCGGCGATTAAAGCTTTATACTCGGCTTGATTATTGGTAGCCTTGCCGATATATTCGGAAATTTCTGCTACTACATTTCCCTTTTCGTCTAAAATAACCGCGCCGATACCGGACGGACCAGGATTGCCGCGCGCGCCGCCATCAGTATAAAGTTTTAGTTTTTCGTATTTCATAGCCATTATTTCACGTCTTAATGAAGCTAAATTTTATAAAATTTAGCTCTATTATTATGTAATATATAATTATTTATTGTTTACTTTTATGTCAACAATTTTCATCTGCGCCGTGCGTCGGCCGTTAAATTCATTAAATTCCAAATAAAAAACCGCGTCAACTTTATCCCCTATTTTTAAATCTTTTAAATTTTCCGCCTGGCTAAAAGCCACGGCCCAAATTGAACCCAATCTAAATTTAATATGTTGGGCGTTTATCCCCATATTCATTTTATCCATTATTTGCAAGCCTCGGCTTAAAAATTTAGGCTTATCATTATCTTCGCCAAAAGGCTCAAATTTTTCTAACGCTTCTAATAACTCATCATTAATATCCAATAAATTAATTTCTGCCTCAATTAAAATTTTCTGTGCTAATTCAACTTTAGCTAAAACCTCTCTAGCTATTTTTTTCATTTCTTCCGCAAATTTTTCCAAAACTTCCCGGCTTTTCAAAGTAAAGCCGCAGGCCGCTGCATGACCGCCAAATTTCTCTAAATATTGGCTCGACTGCTCAATCGCTTCCATAACATTAAATTCATCAATACTTCTGCCTGAACCTTTTATTTCATTTTTTATTTTAGTAATTACTAAAAC
>JBAXOH010000086.1:0-3404 GCA_037133335.1 bacterium | reverse complement strand
GTTGAGGAATTTTATAAAATAGCCAAAGAAATAACTAAATAGAAGTCTAATAATAAAAATATGCTGGTTCATATAAAAGACTTGGTTAGAGATGCTAAAAAAAACGGTTACGCTATCGGAGCTTTTAATATTACTAATTTAGAATCTGTTTTAGGCGTGGCGCAAGCCGCGGTTAAAGCTAATTCACCGGCTATTATCCAGGTTTCGGAAAGCGCGATTAGATATATGGGGCTTAAGCCGATTACCCATATAGTTTCTACGGTGGCTAAAAACGTAGCGGCCGGCGTGCCGATTGCTTTGCACCTTGACCATGGCACAAGTTTTGATAATATTTTTGAATGCATTAGCGCTGGCTTTAGCTCGGTGCATATTGACGCTTCAAATTTGCCTTTGGACGAAAATATAAACTTAACCAAACAGATTGTAAAGATGGCGCACGCTAAACATGTTTGGGTTCAGGGAGAAGTCGGCGCTATAGTTGGTTCTCACGGGGATATTACAAGTAAGTTAAAAGAAATACCTTTGGCTAAATTGGATGAAGTTATTAAATTTGTTAGAGAAACTAAAGTTGATACTATCGCGGCGGCTATCGGTACGGCGCATGGCGTGCACGCCAACGAAGATATTGTTTTTAGTTTGCTTAAAGCCATAAAAAATAAAGTAAAAATTCCTTTTGTTTTGCATGGCGGTTCGGGCGTTTTAGACGCTAAAATAAGGAAGGCCATAAAAGAAGGTGTAAATATTATTAATGTTGGCACCGATCTAAAAGTTGCTTTTTGCCGCACTTTAATTGAAGTTTGTTTAAAAAATAGAAAAGAAACCGATCCTAGAAATTTATTAAAGCCGACAATTTTTTCTATTGAAAAAGTGGTTTTTAATAAAATGAAATTATTCGGTAGCGCCGGCCGAGCCGCCGGCAGCAAAATAAAAACCTAATAAATTTTAATTTATCGCCGGTATGTATAATATAATTCCTTTGATATTAATTTTAATAAGTTTAAGCGTGGTTATCATTATTATTAGCAGAAAATTTTCGGTTTTAGCCGCTTTGGACGTGGCTAATATACCGGCGGAGAAAGAAGCAAAATTTAAAGAAAGAATTATTTCTAATCGCTTAAAAAGAAATGTTATAAAATATTGGGCTAAATTAAGCAGAATATCAACGCCGCTTTCGCAGCTGGTTAGCGGTTATATAAAATTAAAAATACATAAATTATATCAAGCAAAAAATGTTTATCATGAAAATAAAATTACCGATGGTCCCGAAACGATAGGTCAATTATTTTCTCAAGCCGAGGAATTAAAAAAACGCGATGATTTGGATGCGGCGGAGAGAAAATATATTGAGATAATCGGTTTAGATAGTAAAAATCTAAAAGCCTTTAAAGAGCTGAGTAGAATATATTTTGAGAAAAAAGAATTCGGAGAAGCCAAGCAAACCATTGAGCATTTATTAAAATTAAAAGAAGATGATGAAGATATCTGTGATATTTATTTTAGCGCGGCTGAAGTTTATCAGGCTATGGGTAAATCTCCGGAAGCCGTCGCCAGTTTAAAAAAAGCGCTAAAAATAGAGCCGGCTAATCCTAGATACCTTGACACTATGCTAGAAATCAGTATAATTATAAAAGATAAAGCGTTGGCTTTAGATACTTACGAGAAGCTATTAAAAGCCAATTCGGACAATAATAAGCTTGAAGAATTTAAGCGGCAGGTTGATGAATTATAGGGGAAGTTTTTAATTTTTTAGCTACTTTTAATCCCGAATAGTCGGGATTTAATATTTAAAATTAGAAATTTTTGTTTGCCGTTGTATCGTTAATTCGTTATGCGCACAAAATTAAATATTTGCCGTTGTAGCTCAGCTGGTAGAGCAACTCCATGGTAAGGAGTAGGTCCGCGGTTCGATTCCGCGCAACGGCTCAGAGATTATAGGGTCGGTACCAAAGCGGTCAAATGGGACAGACTGTAAATCTGTTGGCTTACGCCTTCGTAGGTTCAAATCCTACCCGGCCCACCATAATAAAAATGTATGACTACAATAAATCAAATTTATAAATGTAATGTTTGTGGTAATATAGTTGAAAGTATTCATGCAGGAGTCGGAGAATTAGTTTGCTGTGGTCAACCTATGGTTTTACAAATCGAAAATACGGTTGAGGCCGTTTTGGAAAAACATGTTCCGGTTAGAGAATCTGTCGGTGATAAAGTTATCGTTAAAGTCGGTTCGGTCGAGCATCCGATGGAAGCTACCCATTATATTGAGTGGATAGAAGTTGTTACTTCAACCAGAGTTTATAGAAAATATTTAACTCCTGAATTAGACAGAAAGGCAAAGGCTGATTTTACGGTCGAAGGAGAGATAATAAAAGTTCGCGCTTATTGCAATATGCACGGGCTATGGGAAAACAAATAAATAATAATTACTAATAATAAAATATTATGTCACAAGATAATTTAATCAAGCTGGAATGTACGGTTTGTAAGCGCGTTAACTATTTTTCAAGAAAAAATAAAAAGACTCTTAAAAATAGATTGGAACTCAGTAAATTTTGCGTGCATTGCAAAAAACACACTTTACATAAAGAAACCAAATAAAAATTTTCCGCTAAACGGGAGTGCGGTCTTTTCCGCTTAAGTTCCGTTTTAGCGGGATATAGGCGGGTGTCGTATAGTGGTAGTACAAAGGTCTCCAAAACCTTTTGTGGGGGTTCGATTCCCTCCACCCGTGCTTGATAAAAACTGTGTAAAGCGACCCGCGCACCTGCTGGTGATAAAAAAGAGCCGAAAGGCTCTTTTTTGTGTAGCATAGATTATTTGATTGCTTTTTTATCTTGAATAACCACCGCCGTACTCCGGTAAAGCGCAGAAGCCCAGATTTTCACAATCGATAGGGGCAGTAATTGGTTTTTTGTTGATGCAAATTTTAGTTTTATCTGACCATTTCGCGCATTCTATCATACAGCTATCATAAGCGTCCTTTTTATCCTCTTTAGTGGCATCTTCGGTATATCCAGCACAATCAGAATATTTTTTACAAGCGTCAATACAGCTAGCTGAAATTATTTCTTTTTTTTCTTCTTTATCACAAAGCGATTTTAAACTATTTAATTCTGAAACAATTTTTTCTTCAATTGCATTAATTTTATCAAGAATGGTTAATTCATTTTTTTCACCATTTAGATCGGGCAGGGGCGGAATATATCCTTCTTCGCCCGGTAAAGGCGGAAGCTCTGGTATGAATTCTTCTTCGCCCGGTAAAGGCGGAAGCTCTGGTATGAATTCTTCTTCGCCGGGTAAGGCTGGCATTTCTGGTATGAATTCTTCTTCGCCGGGTAAGGCTGGCATTTCTGGTATGAATTCTTCTTCGCCGGGTAAGGCTGGCATTTCTGGTATGAATTCTT